>JAGQJJ010000135.1 GCA_020430675.1 Myxococcales bacterium | reverse complement strand
CTGTCGGCCTGCATCGGGTTGGGCGTATTGGGGCAGTTGTCGGCCTGGTCGGGGATGCCATCGCCGTCGGCGTCCATGCCTTCGACCGGACCCTCACAGGCATCGCCCACGCCGTCGCCGTCGGCGTCGCGCTGGTTCGGATTGGGTGCGTCGGGGCAGTTGTCCATCGCGTCGGGCACCCCGTCGCCGTCGCGATCCATGCCCATCGCCTGCTCGCAGGCGTCGCCGACCTCATCGCCGTCGCCGTCTTCGTCGCCCTGGTCGGGATCGGGCGTCAGCGGGCAGACATCGCCGGCGTCGGGCACGCCGTCGTTGTCGCCGTCGCGGTCGCCAGCGGCCTGCGGACACGGGTCGCAGGCGTCGCCGCGCGCGTCGTTGTCGGCGTCGGCCTGGTCGGGGTTGGCGACATCCGGGCAGTTGTCGGCGTTGTCGCCCACGCCGTCACCATCGCGATCGGGCGGCGGGGCCAGATCGGGCGCGGCGTCCGGCGCGGGCGGCGCGGCGTCGGACACCGCGGCATCGGCCGGCGGCGCGCCTTCATCGAGCGTCGCGTCGGGCGTGCCGTCATCGTGCACGGCCACGTCGGGCGTCGGCGGATCGGGCGTCGAGTCGTCGCTGTCTTCGCCGCCGCAGCCGATCAACCAGACAGCGCAGAGCAGCGCGGGCCACCACCGCATCTCACAGCTCCCGCACGTACAGCGTGGGCACGCTGCACGAGTTGCTGGCCCAGAACTGCGTGTCGCCGTGACCGTTATGCGAGTTCGGCGAGCCGGCGTTGTAATAGTAGTACTGGTACCAAGAGCCCGCGTTGTTGCAGGCGTCGTCGGCCACGCCGCGGGTGTCCCACACCCACACCGCGCCGCCCTTGGTGAAGCTGTTGCCGCCCTCCCAGGGGAAGCGGTCGCCGATCAGGTAATCGTACTGGCCCATCACGCGCCAGCCGCCGTTCCAGCCCGAGAAGACCACCGGCAGGATGCTCTGGGTGTTGTAGGTGACCCCGAACTCGTAGTGCGTGAAGGGGTACTGGCCGCGCACATTCCAGAAATCGTTGAGGTTTCCGACCTGCCGCCAGGGGTTTGAGGCCCGGGCGTGGGTGTGCAGCGCGTCGGCGTTGCCGCCGCCGACCAGGGTGGCCAGGTTGGCCGCGGTGAGCACCTGATTGCCGGCGGCGCCGAGGCGAAGCTGGCCGTTGGTGAGGCTGGAGTTGCCCGATTGCAGCTGCCCGCCGGCGACCACATTGCCGTTGCTGCGAATCTCGCCATCGGCGCGGATGACGCCCTCGACGTTGATCGAGCCGGTGGGGATGGCGTTCATGCGGGCCTGCACGTCGGCGTGGTTGTGTTCGAGCACGATCTTGTCGAACGTCCAGCAGCCGCTGTTGGGGCAGTTGCCCAGCGCGGCGCCGCCCGACTCGCAGGTGTAGGTCACCCCCACGTCGTAGATATAGTTGCCGCCCAGGTAGACGTTGCCGTTGGTGGTGAGCGTGCCGTTGACGATGGGGTCGTTGTACAGGTAGGTGCGCGAGTCGGCGCGGTTCGGGTAGTTCAGGTACATGTTGTGGTCGGGGTTGCCGCGGGTGTTGGTCAGCACGCGCATCTCGGCGTACAGATCCCACGGGCCCTGCACCAGCTTGCCGGTGGCGTCGATGACCTCGCGGCCGTTGACCACCAGGCTGCCGATGGCGAGCTGATCGGCGCTGAGCGTGCCGGCGACGTTCACGTTGACCGAGCCGCCGGGCCGGAAGAACAGCACGCCGCCGTCGACCCGCGGCTGGTCGCGCGAGGGCGAGGGCTCGTAGATGCGCAGGTTGCCGGCGTGGGTGTCGATGGCCCAGTCCTGATTGTTGGCCGCGCCGACGAAGTGCAGGTGGCCGCCCTCGGCGGCGTCGTCCTGCGGTTCGAGGCGCAGCAGGCGGTCGACGTCGGCGCCGCCCGCGCCCACCGGCACCGTGACCACGGGGCGCGCGCCGGTATTGACCGCGAGGCCGTTGCCGGTGGTGACGCGGCCGGTGGTGGCGGTGTCGCGATCGGCGCGCATGAACTGGGCGGACGAGACGCCATCGAGCCGGTCGGCGTCGAGCCCGCTGCCCGCGCCGTCGACCTGCACCAGCTTGGCCAGCACCTGCGCCGGCGTGTCGGCGCTGCCATCGCCGCCGGCAGGCCCCTGCGGCCCCTGCGGCCCTTGCGGACCGGCTGGCCCGACGGGGCCCTGCGCACCCGCGGGGCCCGCGAGCCCGGTCGGGTCGCCGACCCAGCGGCCCTGATCATCGATCACGAGGCGGTTGCCGATGCTGACGGTGCGCGGGTGAATCGCGCCCACCGCGTCGATGGCAAAGTCGGCGTGCATCGCGGCCGGCACTTTGAACAGCGGCGTGCGCGGCGCCAGCTCGGCCCCGGCGTCAATGCTCAGCCCGTAGTAGACGTTCGCCTGGGCAAACCACGTCGGATCGAGCGCTTCGACGCTGCCGATGCCGATCGAGTAATAGCCCTGGAAGAACTCCACCGCGACGTGCCGCTCGGTGAAGATCGCCGCCCCGCCCTGTGGCTGGGTATAGAGCCGCACGGTCAGTCGATGCACGCCGTCGAGCGGGCGGTCATTGGCGTCGAGCACCAGGCCTTCTTGCATGATCACATTGGGCAGGGCCCACGCCACCGAGGGCAGCAGCAGGGCCAGGGCGAGCAGGATGCGCATCGTCGAGTCCTTTCCACCGGACCCGACAGAGCGGGTCAACGGCGCCAGAAGGAGGGGCTGAGCAGGACGAGCAATGTATATATTTCCAATCTACCCAAAATCATCAGCCACATGCCGGCCCATTTTGAGGCGACGCCGAGCCCCGCGTAGTTGTCGTAGGGCCCCACATCGCCCAATCCGGGGCCGATATTGCCCAGGCACGAAGCGGCGGCGGTGAAGGCGGTGAGCAGATCCTGGCCGTCGACGCAGATGAAGGCGGTGCCGATGGTCAACAGCGCCATATAAGCGCCCGCAAAACCCGCGATCGAGCGCAGCACCTCGGGCGGCACGCTGCGCCCGCCGAGGCGCACCGGGCGTACGGCGTGCGGGTGCGAGAGGAAGAACAGCTCGCGCAGCCACAGCCGCGCGATGATGACGTGGCGCACCACCTTGATGCCGCCGCCGGTCGAGCCCGCGCAGCCGCCGACAAAAAACAGGCCGAGCAGCACCATCAGCGCCACCGGGGCATAGGTCCACACCTCGAAGTCGAAGCTGGCGTAGCCGGTGGTGGTGACGATCGAGATGGCCTGGAAGGCGGCCACCCGGAACGCCTCGCCCACGCCGAAGCCCTGACCGGCGGCGAGCAGGGCCACCGCGATGGCCACCACCGCGCCGACGCACATCACCGCGTAGGCGCGAAACTCGGGGTCGTCGCGATACGTCGACAATCGACCGCGCAAAGCCATGAAATGCAAGGTGAAGTTCATGCCGGCGAGGAACATGAACACCGTGATGACCCATTCGAAATAGGGGCTGTGAAAGCCGGCGACGCTGGCGGCGCGGGTGCTGAAGCCGCCGGTGGCCATGGTCGCCATGGTGTGGCAGACGGCTTCAAACGAGCTCATGCCGCCGGCGCTGAGGAAGACGAAGTGCACCGCGCTGAGCAGCAGGTACACCTTCCAAAGCAGCTTGGCCGTCTCGCCCACCCGCGGCGCGAGCTTGTCGGTCGTCGGCCCGGGCACCTCGGCCTTGAAGAGCTGCATGCCGCCGACGCCGAGCAGCGGCAGGATGGCCACCCCGAGCACGATGATGCCCATGCCGCCGACAAAGTGGGTCATGGCCCGCCAGAGCAGGATGCCGCGCGGCAGGCCCAGGCGGCCGTCGGGGGTGAGGCCGGCGATGTCGCCCCAGAGCCCGTCGGAGACGATGCTGGCCCCGGTGGTGGTGAACCCGCTGATCGACTCGAAGGCGCAGTGGGTGAACGAGCAGAAGTCGGCGCCGATCGGCAGCGCCAGCCCGTTGCCGGCGGCAAATCCGGCCACCGTGCACACGTCGCCCGGCGCGGTGTGCGCATAAAGCCAGTACGGCAGCGCGCCCACCAGCCCCGAGACCCACCAGCCGATGCTGACGATGAGGAAGCCCTCGCGATGCCCGATGTGCACCGTGCGCGCCACCCGCCGCGTCGCCGCGAAGAGCAGCAGGCCCAGCGCCGCCGAGACGCCCGCCGCGTAGACGATGCCGCGCAGGTCGGGCGCGTGGTCGTACCAGGCCAACGCTGCGCTCGGCACCATGGTCAGCGCCAGGATGACCATCAGCGCGCCGGTCAGGTGGCCGATCAGGCCCAGGCGCAGCAGCCAGCTCAGGCGGCGCTGCATCAGGCGCCCCGGTCGACGCGGCGCTGCAAGATGCGCTCGACATCGGGGATGACCGCGGTGCGGCAGACGACCAGCACATGGTCGCCCTCTTCGATCACCGTGCTGCCGCGCGGCACGAGCACCACCTCGCCCCGGATCAGCGCCGCGATGAGCACGCCTGGCGGCAGGCGCAGCGCCGAGAGCGGGATGCCCACCGCCTCGCTGGTCAGCTGCGCCTCAAACTCCAGCGCCTCGGCCTGGTCGTCGTCGCCCAGCGCTTGCACCGCCACCACGCGGCCGCGGCGGATGAAGTGCATGATCGAGCTGACCGCCATCAGCCGTGGGCTGATGCACACGTCGAAGCCGATCGACTTGATGAGCGGCTGATAATCGGTGCGGTTCGTCGTGGCGATGATGCGCCGCGCGCCCATGCGGCGGGCGAGCAGCGCCGACATCACGTTGACCTCTTCGGCGCGGCCGCAGGCGATCACCGCCTGCATCTCGCCGATGTTCTCCTCTTGCAGCAGCGTCGCGTCGGTCGGGCTGCCATTGACCACGACCACATCGGGCAGCTGCTCCGACAACCAGCGCGCGAGCCGCGGATCGGCCTCGAACAGCTTGGGCCGCATGCCCATTCCGCTGAGGTCTTCGGCGAGAAACCGGCCGATCTTGGTGCCGCCGAAGATGGCGACCCGGGTGATGGGCAGCACCTGCACGCCCGCGGCGCGCAGCACGTTCTCCACCTCGTCGACCGGCGCCACCAGATACAGCTCGTCGCCCGGCAGGATGACGTCGGCGCCGCGCGGGATGATCGCCTTGCCTTCACGCCGAATGGCCGCGACGAGCAGCTCGGCCGACAGGATGCGTTCGGGCAGGTCGAGAAGCCGCATGCCGGCCAGCGGCGAGGTCGGCGCCACCTCGATGCCCAGGAGCTGCACCCGGCCGTGGGCGAACTCGATCATCTCGGTGACTTCGGGATAACGCAGCAGGCTCAGGATCTTGTCGGCGCTGACCCGCTCGGGGTTGATCGCCAGGTCGATGGCCACCCGGTCATGACCGATGATGCGCGGGTCGAGGTAGCTCTGGTCGCGCAGCCGGGCGACCTTGATCACGTCGCGCCGCCCGAGGATGGCCGCGGTCAGGCAGGCGACCATGTTGACCTCGTCCGAGTCGGTGACCGCCACCAGCATGCCCGCCTCAGCGATGCCGGCCTCTTCGAGCACGCTCGGCCGCGCGCCGTGGCCGCGCAGGCCCTGCATGTCGAGCGCCTCGACCGCGCGGTTGAGCACCGTCTCGTCGCGATCGATGATGACGACATCATGCCCTTCGGCGACGAGGCGGGCGGCGATGTTGAAGCCGACCTCGCCGGCGCCGACGATCAGGATCTTCACCCGCGTGTTCCCCCAGGCGGCGAATCCGTGTGGCGCGATCTTACGCCGTTGCGGTTGCGGCACAACCCCCGCCCGCGCGTTGACACCGCCGCCCGGGTGTGACTACACCGTCGATTCCAACACCGGGTCGGGGGGGATGTGCGCCCGCTTCAGCGGTTCATCGAAGCGATCGGCCAGCGGGTCATCGACATCATCGAGGGGCTCGGCCGCGCCGCGTTGCTGTTGATCGAGACCCTGGTCTGGATCCCGCGCCCACCGTGGCGCCTGCGCATCTTCTTTCAGGCCATGGAGTTTGTCGGCGTCGGCAGCCTCTTCATCGTGCTGCTCACCGGCATCTTCACCGGCGCCGTCTTCTCGTTGCAGGGCGTCGGCGCGTTTCGCCTGTTCAACGCTGAGAGCCTCGTCGGCAGCACGGTGGCCATCTCGCTCGCCCGCGAGCTGTCGCCCGTGCTCACCGGCCTGATGGTCACCGGCCGCGCCGGCAGCGGCATCGCAACCGAGCTTGGCACCATGCGGGTCACCGAGCAGATCGACGCGCTGTACACGATGGCGGTCAACCCGGTGCAATACCTCATCGTGCCGCGTTTTCTGGCCGGCTTGATCATGGTGCCGGCGCTCAGCGCCCTGTTCACGTTGATCGGCATGGTCGGCAGCTATGTGGTTGCGGTCGTGCTGCTGAACATCGACGAGGGCATCTTCTTGGAGAAGGTCTACTGGTTCGTCGACCCCGACGACCTGACGAGCGGGCTGATCAAGGCCTGCGTGTTCGGCGGCATCCTGACCATGGTGGGGTGCTATAAGGGCTTCTATGCCTCGGGTGGTGCCCGCGGCGTCGGGTTGGCCACGACGCAGTCGGTGGTGGTCAGCAGCGTCATGATCCTGATCGCCGACTACTTCCTGACCGCGATGATGTTCTGATGAAGGAGATTGTCACCCCCTTCAAGGTCGGCCTGCTGGTCATCATCGCGCTCGGCGCGTTCTTCTGGATGTTCGGCCGCATCGAAGAGGGCATCGGCAACGACCCCAGCGGCTACCGGGTCTACGCCATCTTCAAGGACGTCGGCGGCCTCGCCGAGAAGTCACGGGTCACCATCGCCGGCATCAACGTGGGCCAGATCGACAAGATCGAGCTCGACGGCCACAACGCGCGGGTCTGGTTGCGGGTCAACACCCCCCTGCGCGACGACGCGCGCATCGCCAAGCGGCAGGCGAGCCTGCTCGGCGAGTATTTCCTGCAGCTCACGCCCGGCTATACCGGCAAGGTGCTGCGCGACGGCGACGAGATTCGCAATATCGACTACGACGTCGCGCCGGCCGACCTGATCAACGACCTCAAGGCCATCACCAAAAACGTCACCTCGATCACCGAGTCGATCAAGCGCGTGGTCAGCAGCGAGAGCGGCGAGGAGCGGCTGGTCGCCATCCTGGAGAACATCAACCGCACCGTCGCCGATGTGGCCGACGCGGTGAAGCGCAGCGGGCCCAAGGTCGATCGGGTGGTCGACAACGTGGTCAAGGTCACCGACGACGCGCGGCGCTTCACCGATGAGTTCCGCCGCGACGCGCGCCAGATTTTGACCGACGCCCGCGCCGTCGCGGCCAATGTGCGCGAGATCGTCGGCGAGAACTCGGGCAACGTCTCGGAGGGCTTCGAAGGCGTCAAAGGCGCGGTCAACCGCCTGCAAAGCTCGCTCGACAAGCTGGAGACCACGCTGGGCCACGCGGAGAACATCGCTCGCAAGGTCGATGAGGGCCAGGGCACGATCGGCAAGCTGATCAATGATGACCGATTGGTCAACAATGTAAACGATCTGGTTGAAGAATCGGGGCAGTTCATCAAACAGATCACGCGCTTGCAGACGATTGTCGCCATGCGCAGCGACTATTATTTCGGGCGCGGTGACGTGCGCAACGCGGCCGAGCTGCGGCTGCAGCCGCGGCCCGACAAGTACTATATGCTCCAGCTGGTCGACGACCCGCGCGGTCGAACCGAGGTGGTGCGGAAGGTGGTCAACACCGACGGTACGGTCGAAAACCAGACGATCCAGAGCACCGAAGACCGCTTCCGGCTCTCGCTTGAGTTTGCCAAGCGCATCTACTTCGCGACGGGGCGCATCGGCATCATCGAAAACACCGGCGGCCTGGGCCTCGACCTGCACTTCTTCGATGACCAGCTCGAGATCTCGGCCGATCTCTTCGCCTTCGACGCCGCCGAGCACCCGCGCCTGCGGCTCAGCGCGCTGTACATGTTCTTCACGCACCTGTACATCGCCGCCGGCGTCGACGAGGTCTTCAATGAGGATCTCACCGATGGCTTCATCGGGGTGGGCATCCGGTTCAATGATGAGGATCTGAAGGCCATCCTCACCACCGCGCCGACGCCCTCGCTATAGGTCGAGCCGAAGCACCAGCGCGACCGAGCGGGTGAACGAGCCTGGGTCGGGCGCGGGCAGATCGACGCGGTCGATGCCCCAAAGCACCGTAAGCTGGCGGAAGTCGTCGTTGGTCGGCAGGCCGGCGACCAGATCGGCGGGCAGGATCAGCTCGCCGCGGCCGGGGTCGTCCACGCCACAGTTGATCTGCACCTGTTCGCCCGACTCCGAGTCGCGC
>JAGQJJ010001363.1 GCA_020430675.1 Myxococcales bacterium | reverse complement strand
TCATCCTCGATCTGGGCCCTGGGGACGGCGTCGCCCGCCTCACCCGCGGCGCCCTCAGGGGCAGCGGCGTCCGGGTGCTGGCCCTCGACCAGCCGGTCGAGTACCGCGCCCTGTTCGAGCCCGAGGCCCCCGGCGCGAAGCCCACGAGCTACGCCTCCCTCAGCCCCCGCCTGGGGTCGCTCAGCGACGGTGAGGTGGTCGTCGAGACCGCCTACACCCGGGCCACCGGCCACGAGCCCCTCATCCTGCCGGGCATGACCCCCACCACCGTCGACGTGCCCATCGTCGCGGCCGCCGCCAACGCCGGCTTCACCGCCGAGCTGGCCGGGGGCGGCCAGGTGACCGAGGCCATCTTCTGGGCCCGCATGGACGAGCTGCGGCAGGCCCTCGATCCCGGGAAGGAGGTGGTGTTCAACGCCCTCTTCCTCGACCCGTGGCTGTGGGATCTGCACCTCGGCAAGAAGAGCCTGGTGCAGAAGGCCCGGCGCGCGGGGTACCCCATCTGCGGGGTCACCATCTCCGCCGGGGTGCCCGAACTGGACCAGGCGGTCCAGCTGCTGGACGAGCTGCACGGCCTGGGGATGTGGTTGAACGCCTTCAAGCCCGGCACGGTGGGTCAGATCAAGCGGG
>JAGQJJ010001362.1 GCA_020430675.1 Myxococcales bacterium | reverse complement strand
CGAGTACCTCGGCCTCGATCCGTCCATCGGCCGCTGGCGCGACACGCACGTCCAGCTCGAGGGCCCGGCCGTGCTCGCGCTGCAGAAGGTCTTCGCGGAGGACTGGCTCCACGCGACCGGCGAGCTGCTCCAGGACCCCGGCTACTACCCGAACTTCGAGCCCGCGCCCGGCGACTGCATCGTGCAGGTGCTCGACTCGGGCCCCGACCGCCGCTGGTCGCCGATCGCCTACTACCAGAACCACATGTTCGCGCTCGCCCGCGAGCGCCTCTGGATCACGAGCCCCTACTTCATCCCGTCGCCCTCGCTCGAAGAGGCGCTCGTGTCCGCCGCGCTGCGCGGCGTCGACGTGCGCCTGCTCGTGCCCGCCAAGTCGGATCATCGCCTCGTCACGCTCGCGTCGTCGAGCTACTACCCGAACCTCATCGAGGCGGGGATCCGGATCTTCGAGTACGAGCGGGGCTTCGTCCACGCGAAGACCACCGTCGTCGACGACTGGGTGGCGAGCGTGGGGTCGGCGAACATGGACCTGCGGTCGTTCCACCTGAACTTCGAGTTGAACGCATTCGTGTACGGAGAGGCGTTCGTGAGGGATCTCGCGGAGCAGTTCGAGAGGGATCTCGAGCATGCG
>JAGQJJ010001361.1 GCA_020430675.1 Myxococcales bacterium | reverse complement strand
CGGCACGTGGCGCGGCCTCGACCGCGGGAGCCCTCACCTTCGGAGCTTCCTTAGCGCGCACCGCGGGGGCGGAACCCGCACCGGCGTGCCGATGCTTCTGCACCGCAGCGACGATGGTTTCCAGCAGATGCGACGAACGGGCCGGTTTGACGAGCTGGGCGTCGAGGCTCAGGTCGCGCGCGGTGACACCGGACAGCGACTGGTCGACGGAGGTCAGCAGAACGACCGGCGTTGCCGCGATCGACGGCGTCTGGCGCATGATCTTCGTCATTTCCAGGCCGGTCATGCCCGGCATCTGGTAGTCGAGCACGACGCAATCCACCGCGATGCCAAACCGTGCCGCGGCCTCGAGGACGCCGAGGCCTTCCGGGCCGCTCTCGGCCGCGCAGGAATCGAACCCCCAAGACGCCATCTGTTCCGACAGGATGGACCTGTTCACGGCATTGTCGTCGACGACCAGCACCCGCGCACCGGTCACGTCGACCGGGGTGATCTGCTCGCGCTCGAATTCATCGGCAACGGGAAGGGAGACGGTGAACCAGAACGTCGACCCCTTGCCCTCCTCGCTTTCGACACCGATCTCGCCGCCCATCAGGTCAACCAGCCGCGAGGTGATCGCGAGACCCAGCCC
>JAGQJJ010001360.1 GCA_020430675.1 Myxococcales bacterium | reverse complement strand
GCTCGAGTCGTCGCAGTCTCCGCCTCGCCAGACTCTCCCCGCGACGCGACCGCATGTCTCGATGACGTCGGACATCTCGTCTCCGTAGCCGTCTGCGTCGAGGTCGAGATACCAGCTCACGACGCTCGCGTCGGCTTCGTCGACCGATCCATCACAGTCGTTGTCGATCCCGTCGTCGCAGAGCTCGGGCGTCCCTTCGCCAGCGAAGGGGTCATTGTCGTCGCAGTCGTTGCCGACGCCCGGACAGCGGCTGTCGATGCGGCCGTCCCCGTCGTCGTCTTCGAGCCCGCCGGGCCCGAGGTCATAGTCGGCGAGGCCGTTGCAGTCGTCATCGCGGCCGTTGCAGGACTCGCTCGCTCCGGGGTTGACGCCGGCGCGTGCATCGTCGCAATCGCTGGCGACGATGGATCGACCAGGGATGGGCGCGCAGCTAAGGATGACCTCGGCGGTGTCGGCGCTGCCGAACCCATCGCCATCGCCGTCCGCGTACCAGTTCACCGCGCGAGGATTCTCGTCGATCGTCAGGTCGCAGTCGTTGTCGATGTCGTCGCAGATCTCAGGCTGTCCACCGTGGACCGCGACGTTCGCGTCGTCGCAATCGTTGTCGAGGACGGAGAATCCGACGGTGTCG
>JAGQJJ010001359.1 GCA_020430675.1 Myxococcales bacterium | reverse complement strand
GCCCCAGATGACGATGATGCCCAGGATGACGGGAAGGCCGCCGAGTTCGCCCGATCGGATGCGGTCGACGTACCCGCCGAGCAGCCCCCGTTCGGCCGCACGATCGCGCTGAGAGAGTTCCTCGGTGCTCATGCGTCCTCCTCGCTGCCGTTGCCCGCCGCGCCGGTGATCGCCGCGACGACCTCCTCCGGTCGCGTCTGTTTCACATCAAAGGTCGCGGTTCGACGGCCGAGGTAGAGGACCACGATCCGGTCGCAGACCTCGAAGACGTCGGCGAGGTTGTGGCTGATCACGACCACCGCCAGGTTGCGCTCGCGCAGGCGCTCGATCAGATCGAGGACCTGGCGCGTCTGGGCGACGCCCAGCGCGGCGGTGGGCTCGTCGAGCAGCACCAGCCGCGGATCCCCGAGGAGCGCGCGGGCGATGGCGACCGACTGGCGCTGGCCACCGGAAAGCGACGAGACCAGCGTCCTGACGCTCCGGAGGGTCCGCACCTGCAGCTCGCGGAGCAGCTCGACGGCCGTGCGTTCCATCGTGACCTCGTCCATGACCACGCCCGAGAGGGTTGGTTCCTGGCCGAGGTAGAGATTGTTGACCACGTCCAGGTTGTCGCAGAGCGAGAGGTCCTGGT
>JAGQJJ010001358.1 GCA_020430675.1 Myxococcales bacterium | reverse complement strand
CTCGTCACCGCCGCCGCCTGCGGCGACGACGGCGGCGGCGCCACCACCGACACGACGGGCGGCGACACCGGCAGCGCCGACGTCCTGGCCGACGTCGTCGCGGACACCACCGCCGCCACGGACACCACCGCCGCTACGGACACCTCCCCCGCCGACACCGCGCCGGACACCGCCGAGCCGGCGGATCCCATCGTCGCCGCCGACGAGACCTGGACCTGGGTCGGCTTCGACGACGCCTTCTGCGACGACGGCTCCACCACCGGCATCGGCGTCAACCTCAACCCCGACAGCGACGACGTCATCGTCTACCTCGAAGGCGGCGGCGCCTGCTGGAGCACCCTCACCTGCCTCGTCCTGAACACGGCCGCCCACGGCCCCTTCGGGCAGACCCAGTTCGACGCCGTCAAGGGCCACTTCGCCGACCTCTTCGACCGCGCGAACGCCGACAACCCCTTCCGCGACTGGAACTTCGTCTACGTCCCCTACTGCACGGGCGATCTCCACGGCGGCAACAACGTCGCCACCTACAACGACCAGCCCTACCACCACGTCGGCCACCAGAACGTCCTCACCTACCTCCGCCGCCTCGAGGCCACCTTCCCGACCGTCGACCAGTTCGTCCTCACCGGCGC
>JAGQJJ010001357.1 GCA_020430675.1 Myxococcales bacterium | reverse complement strand
AACCACGTGCTCCTCCAGTTCGTCTCGTTCAGCGCCTTCTTCCTCGACGGCTTCGCGTTCGCGATGGAGGGGCTCGTCGGGCGCGCCATCGGCGCGGGCGATCGCGTGGGGTTCGATCGCGTCGTGCGGCGCGCGACGGTGCTCGCGGCGGTGACGGCCGTCGGCCTCGCGGTGGGGCTCTGGCTCCTCGGATCGCTCGCGATCGACCTCCTGACCGACCTCGCCGCCGTCCGCGCGGTCGCGAAGGCGTACCTCCCGCTCGCCGGGCTCTACGTGCTGCTCTCCTTCCCGGCGTTCCAGCTCGACGGCGTCTTCATCGGCGCGACCGCGAGCCGCGCGATGCGGAACGCGTCGATCCTGTCGTTCGGCGCCTTCCTGCTCGCTCTCTGGCTCCTCGCCGACGATCACGGCAACGCCGGCCTCTGGTGGGCCTTCATCGTCTTCGTGGTCGCGCGCGCCGTGTTCCTCGGCGCGTTCTTCCCCTCGCTCCGCCGCGACGTCGCGCGCTAGCTCGCGGCGCTCATCTGCGCGGCCGCGCCGTCGAGGAGCAGCGCGAGCCCGCGCTCGAAGCGGGCCTCGAGCGCCGCCGCCGAGCGGTCCACGGGATCCTCGCCGCGGGCCCCGAGGCGCGCGAGCTC
>JAGQJJ010001356.1 GCA_020430675.1 Myxococcales bacterium | reverse complement strand
AGGTCGCCCAGCGGCACGTCGCCCAGCCGCTTCAGCTCGGCCACCAGGCTGCGCTTGTCCACCCCGATGCCCTGGCGCAGGTTCTCCAGCACCAGCTCGCGGCTCTGGCGATCGAACTGCACCTCGCAGCCCGCGGGCAGCCACGGGAAGTCCTGCTGCACGTGCTCGCGAAGCTGCCGCCGCGACGCGCCCGTCAACGCCCGCAGCTTCAGGTCGAAGCGGAAGCGCCGGTTGGGCGTGCCCACGAAGTCCAGCACGGTCAGGCCGCGCTTGCCCGGCGCTCGGCGCAGCCCGCGGCCGAGCTGCTGCAGGAACACGGTGGCGCTCTCGGTGGGGCGCAGCAGCAGCACCGTGTCCACGGCGGGCAGGTCGACGCCCTCGTTCAGCACGTCCACGGCGAACAGGATCCGGGGGCGGTCGGGGGCTTCGCTCTGCAGGGCCGCCAGCAGATCGGCCCGCTCGGCCTTTGGCGTGTCCCCCAGCAGGACGGCCGCCTTCACCCCGCCCGCGTTGAAGGCCTGGGCCATGAACCGCGCGTGATCCACCCCCACGCAGAAGCCGATGGCCCGCATGGCCTGCGCGTCGGCCACGTGGCGCTGCACGGCGTGGGTGATCAGGTGGGCCCGCGCCGTGTGGCCGG
>JAGQJJ010001355.1 GCA_020430675.1 Myxococcales bacterium | reverse complement strand
CGAGGCAGCGCCGGCGCCCGTCACCGGGGTCGCCGCCGTAGAGCGACGCTCACTGGTCGTGGGCCGTGCAGTCGGCGACGGGCGGAAGTTCCGCCGCGCGCATCATCGGGATGCAGTAGCCCTCGCAGCCGTCGCCGCGACCGCAGTACATCCCGGCGTCGCAGCCGAAGTCGGGGCGGAGCGGATCGCAGGGGCTCGTGCAGACGCGGCCGATCTCGGTCTCGCGGCAGTTGTTGCCGACGCACTCGAGGTCCGACGCGCAGGGCCCGCCGATCGGCGTGCAGGTCTCGTCGACCATGTCGTTGCAGTCGTTGTCGCGGCCGTCGCAGACCTCGGCGCCGTCGGGGACGCAGGTCCCCGCCTCGCGCAGCGCGTCGGCGATGATCGTGTCGAGGTACGGATAAATCGCCTGGTAGGCGCCGTAGCCGGAGCCGCAGCTCCCGGCCCCGAAGGACGTGACGCCCGCCACCGTGCCGGCCGAGGTGATCGCCGGGCCACCGGAGTCGCCCTGACAGGTCAGCGCGCCCACGTAGATGAGCAGCGAGTCGGTGCCGGTCACGCGACCGGTCGCGGTGTACTTCACACCGACCTGGCCCGACGGCGTCTGGCCGAAGCCGACCGCGGTGATGATCTGACCCCGG
>JAGQJJ010001354.1 GCA_020430675.1 Myxococcales bacterium | reverse complement strand
GTCATGCCGTCGCAGTCGTCATCCGCGCCGTTGCAGGGCTCGGCGTTGGTCCCCGTCGTGTCGCTGCACCGGGTGCCGCCCATGCCGTCGCACTCGGTGACGCCCTCCTCGCAGAGGTCGCCGTCGGAGCCGTCGCAGCCGACGCCGAGCATGAAGCCCTCGTCCGTCGCGCCGTCGCAGTCGTCGTCCGACCCGTTGCAGGTCTCGACGCTGTCGCCGGTGGCGTCCGAGCAGCGCGTCGCGGCGGCGCCGTCGCAGACGGTCGTGCCCTCCTCGCAGAGATCCGCGTCGGGTCCGTCGCACGGCGTCCCCACGCCGAACCCGTCGTCGACGGTGCCGTTGCAGTCGTCGTCGGCGTCGTTGCAGGTCTCGGCGCCGGCCGCGTCGGCGTCCTCGCACGGCCCGAAGGCGCCCGCGGCGCAGGTCTCGACCCCAGGGGTGCAGGCCCCGACGTCGGAGCCGCAGGCGCGCGTCTCGCCCTCGGCGCAGCCGCAGCCCTCGTCGGTCATGCCGTCGCAGTCGTCGTCGGCGCCGTCGCAGGTCTCGGTGGCGCCGGCGTTGCGCGTGGGGTCGTCGTCGTCGCAGTCGACGCCGCGGCAGCCGATCCCGATCCCGTGGCCGTCCTCGTCCTCGTCGACGCA
>JAGQJJ010000134.1 GCA_020430675.1 Myxococcales bacterium | reverse complement strand
CGTGCCGTCGACCACGTAGACCAGATCGCCCGGCGCCCGCTCCACGCGATGGCGCCCGCTTCCGATCGAGAGCCACGCCTGATAGGGACCGTCGACCTCGTAGCCCACCGCGACCGTGCCCTCATCGCCCACCACGCGGTAGCGATCGGCGCCGGTGCGATAGACAAAGAGCGGCTCGCCCACATCGACGCGGTGGCGATCGGCGCCGGTGGTCAAAAGGTCGCCGTTCGCCACGAAGCGGTCGATGGCCGCCGCCAGCACCGCCACGCCCGCGCCCGGCGGCGGGTCGACCTTCAGGCGGTCGACCAGGCCCACGTCGACATCGCCTGACCGCACGTCTTCGCGGGTCAACAGCGCCCGCAAGAAGACCAGATTGGTGGTGCCGCCTTCGACGATGACCCGCGTATGGTCCAGTGCCCGCGCCAGCCGCGCCAGCGCCGCCCCGCGGTCGGGGCCCCAGGCGATGACCTTGGCCACCAGCGGGTCGAAGTCGGCCGAGATCACGTCGCCCTCGGTGAAGCCGGTGTCGACCCGCAGCCCGGGGCCCGTCGGCAGCACGAAGCGCACGAGCCGCCCGGGCGCCGGCATGAAGCCGTTATGCGGATCTTCAGCGCAGACGCGCGCTTCGATGGCCCACCCGCGCGGCTCGGGCACCGTGGGCAACGCCCGCCCGCGCGCCAGGTCGATCTGGGCCCGCACCAGGTCGACGCCAAAGACCTCTTCGGTCACCGGGTGCTCGACCTGCAGGCGGGTATTGACCTCCAGGAAGTAGACCTCGGTCGTGCGCGGGTCATAGAGGAACTCGACCGTGCCCGCGCTGCGGTAGTGCACCGCCGAGCACAGGCGGCGCGCCGCTTCGACCAGCCGCTTCTCGACGCGGCCGGGCAGGTTGGGCGCGAGGCACTCTTCGATGATCTTCTGTCGCCGCCGCTGCAACGAGCAGTCGCGCGTGCCGAAGATGCGTACCCGGCCCTGGCCGTCGCCGAGCACCTGCAACTCGACGTGGCGGGCGTCATCGATGCAGCGTTCGAGGAAGATGCCGCCGCCGCCGAACGAGCGGGCAGCTTCGTCGCGGGCGGTGACAAAGGCTTCGGCGAGTCGGTCGAGGGACTCCATGCGCCGGATGCCGCCCCCGCCGCCGCCGCCGGCCGCATTGAGCATCAGCGGGAACCCGATGCGCAGCGCCGCCGCGCGGGCCTCGGTCACATCGTTGACCACGGCCCACGGCGCCACCGGCACGCGGCACTTCTCGGCGAGCTGCTTGGCGGCGATCTTGTCGCCCAGGCGCGCCATCGTCTCGGGCCGCGGCGCCAGCAGGCGGATGCCCGCGGCTTCGAGCTGCGCGCAGAAGGGGCCGTCCTCCGAGGCGAAGCCCCACCCCAGCCAGGCGGCGTCACAGCCGCCCGCGCGCAGCCCGGCGACCACGTTGCGCGCGTCGAGATAGGCCGCGCGTCCCTCGCCGATGCGCACCGCGGCGTCGGCCGAGCGCACGTACAGCGAGTCGGCGTCCGGGTCGGTATACAGGGCCACCGCCAGCGGGCCATCCGCCTCCTCGCGGCGCAGGGCGTCCAGCGCAGTGAGGAACCTGACGGCAGGCTCGCCCCGATTCACGATCCCGATGCGCCGCATGTGACCTCCGATGACAAAGTGCAAAGTGCGGAATGTGCGTAATGTTCAACACCAATGCGCCCACCCCGAGGCGGGCGCTAGGGTGGGCTATGATGCCATTTCGCAAGCGAGCGGCCAGCCTTTGGATTCACCCGGCTCCGAAAAACGGAAAACCGGGCTTCCAGGGCGACCTTCAGACCAAAGTTTAAGACTCCTTTAGGGAGACTCAAGACGTTGAAATCAAAGAACTAGTTGACGTCTTGAGCAGCGTGAGTGACCTGCACCGGGGGGGAGCCATGGGACGCGCGCGGGCGAATGATTATCGTGATGTACGGAAGCAATGTGCGATCGGCGCAGCAGAGGAGCCGCCGGACGCGCAGGTGCCAAAAGAGACACGCCGCGCGGCGAACTTCCGCGTGACTTGCAGACAAGGAACCCAAGAGATGTCCCCCCGTTTCAGCTTCGCCCTGACATCCATTCTCGCGGCCGCGCTGGCCGTCCTGGCCCCCGGGGCGGCGCAGGCTGGCTATACGCTGTTCGAATCCGGCCAGGTCCGACCCCTCGCGCTCTCGCCCGATGGCTCGGTTCTCGCTGCGGTCAACACCCCCGACGGGCGGCTCGAAGTCTTCGCGGTGGATGGCGCCGGATTGCATCACCGCGGTTCGGTTTTTGTCGGCCTCGAGCCGGTGGCCGTGGCCATGCGCGACTCGCGCGAGGTCTGGGTGGTCAACCACCTCTCCGACAGCGTCAGCATCGTGCGCCTCGACGGCCAGGTGCTCCGTGGCCGCGGCTTCGGCCCGGTCGGGCGCGTCGAGCGCACGCTGCTCGTCGGCGATGAGCCGCGCGATGTCGTGTTCGGTGGCGTCAATCGCGAGTGGGCCTTCGTGACCACCGCCCACCGCGGCCAGAACGCGCCCTTCGACCCCCAGCTCAGCACGCCCGGCGTCGGCCGCGCCGATGTGTGGGTGTTTTCGGCCAACGGCGACGGGGGCAGCCTGGGCGGCACGCCGACGAACATCATCACGCTGTTCACCGACACGCCGCGCGCCCTGGCCGTCTCGCCCGATGGGGCCACGGTCTACGCCGCCGGCTTCCAGACGGGCAACAAGACCACCACCATCTTCGAGCGCACCGTCGCCGATCGGCTCGCGGTCGAGATCCCGGGCCTGCTCGACCTGGCGATCAGCCTTGGCGTGCCGCCCGGCGTGCTGCTGCCCGGCCTGGTGCTCCGCCCCGGCGAACCGCCCCAGCCGTCGACCAGCCGCATCGTGCAGAACATCGCCGGCCATTGGCTCTCGACCGACGGCCGCGCATGGGACCCCTTCGTGCCCTTCAACCTGCCCGACCGCGACGTCTTTGCCATCGACGCCACCGCCAACCCGCCGGCCGCCGTCGCCGGCGATGACGGCGCCTACAGCGGCGTCGGCACCATCCTCTACAATATGGTCGTCAACCCGGCGAACGGGCACGTCTACGTCAGCAACACCGACGCCAACAACGTGACCCGCTTTGAGGGCAGCGGCGCGCTCGGTTCGACCGTGCGCGGCAACATTCACAAGAGCCGCATCACCGTGCTCGGCGGCGCGCCCCGCGTCGCCCCCCACGCGCTCAACAAGCACATCGACTACAACGACTGCTGCGACGCGGTGCCCAACGCCGTCGGCGAGTTGAGCCTGGCGATCCCGACCGACATGGCCATCACGCCCGACGGCGGCACGCTCTACCTCGCGGCCTTCGGCTCGAACGCCATCGGCATCTTCGACACCGCCGACCTCGAAGCCGACACCTTCGTGCCCGCCGCCGACGCGCGCATCGAGCTGAGCGGCGGCGGCCCGAGCGGCGTGGTCTACGACGCGGCGAACGACCGCCTCTACGTCATGACCCGCTTCAACAACAGCGTCGCCGTGGTCGACGCCGCCGCCCGCGCCGAGATCGCCTCGCACGAGCTGCACAGCCCCGAGTCGGACGACATCGTCAACGGGCGCCGCTTCCTCTACGACGCGCGCCACACGTCGAGCAACGGCGAGACGTCGTGCGCCACCTGCCACGTCTACGGCCACACCGACAAGCTCGCGTGGGATCTGGGCAACCCCGACGGCGCGCCCGCGCCGCTGTACATGCCGCCGCTGCTGCCGCCCGAGGGCACGCCCATTCCGCCCATGTTTGCCATGCAGCTCAAGGGTCCGATGACCACCCAGAGCCTGCGCGGCCTGTTCGGCCACGGCGCCATGCATTGGCGCGGCGACCGCTTCCCCGCCGCGCTCCAGCGCCCCGACCTGCAGGGTCGCCCCCCCGAAGAGGCCGTGCCCGCGGACATCTTCGACGGCGTGGCCAACTTCGAGCAGTTCAACGGGGCGTTTGTGAGCCTGCACGGCCGCGATGAGGAGCTGCCGCCCGAAGAGATGCGGGCGTTTGCCGACTTCATCATGCAGCTCACCTATCCGCCGAACCCGATCCGCAACCTGGACAACAGCCTGACCGACCTGCAGGCCGCGGGTCGGGCGCGCTTCTACGACGACGTGCACCCCGGCGACGCCCGCGGCGCCTGCGCGCGCTGCCACGACATCGACCTCGACGCCAACGCCGACTCGGCGCTGCCCGGCCGCTTCGGCACCTCGGGCGAGCTGACCTTCACCGGCGGCACGCAGTGGTTCAAGGTCGCCCAGCTTCGTGGCCTGTACGAGAAGGTCGGCAAGTTCGGCATGGCCGACACCTGGTTTGTCAACGTGAACAACGCCCTGCTCTATGGCACCGCGCACCTCGGCGACCAGATCAGCGGCTTCGGCGTCTCGCACGACGGCTCGGTCGACATCGTGCCGCGCTTCCTCAGCGGCAAGCCCTTCCAGTTCATCCCGTTCGTGCCGCCGCCGGTGGCCGGCAACGTGCCCAATGCCGTCGACATCGGCCTGCCCACGCTCGATGAGAAGCGCGCGCTGGAAGCCTTCGTGATGGTCTTCCCGACCAATATGGCGCCCATCGTCGGCCAGCAGGTCACCGCCGCCTTCGAGAACCGCGCCAGCGCCCACGAGCGCGTCGGGCTGTTCGAAGCGCGGGCCGACGCCAACGAGTGCGACCTGGTCGCCAAGACCACCGGCTTCGGCCGCGAGAACGGCCTGCTCTATGTGGGCGGCGGCCGCTACCTGCACGACGCCGGCTTCATGATGGATGGCCGCGTGCTCTTTGCCCTCACCTTCTTCGGCGCGCGCATCAGCTATACCTGCGTGCCGCCCGGCGACGGCGAGCGCATGGCCGTCGACCGCGACGAGGATGGCTCCTTCGACGGCGAAGAGGCGCTTTGGGGCACCGATCCGAGCGATCCGACCAGCTTCCCGCGCTTCTTCCGCTCGTTCCGCCGCCACTGAGCGGCGCCTGCCCGGCCCCGGCACCGAAAACACCGTGACCGTGCGTCAAGGCTCGCAACCCACGGCGTGATCGGCTATCCCTCTAGCTCTTTGACGCGCCGCGGCATTCGACTGTCGAGTCGAGACGTCGCCGGCCCCCTGCCCGACGGAGCCTGGTGATGCAGGTCTACAAAGCCCCCGTTTCCGACATGCGCTTCGCGCTTGAGATCTTCGGCTACGAGCAGGTCGCCGCGCTGGCCACGTTCGCTGACTATGACTTCGACACCGTCGAAGCGATGCTCGAACAGACCGCCCGCTTCTGCACCCATGAGATGCTGCCACTCAACCAGGTGGGCGATCGGCAGAAGCTGAAGTACGACCCCGCGACCCATGAGGTCACCACGCCCGAAGGCTTCAAGGGGCTGTACCAGCGCTTTGTGGCCGAGGGTTTTGCCGGCATCGCCGGCGAGCAGGCCTACGGCGGCGGCGGCGCGCCCCATGTGGTCGCCATCGGCCTCTCCGAGATGGCCACCGCGACCAACAAGAGCTTCTCGATGTGCCCGGGCCTCAACAACGGCCTCATCGAAGCGCTCAGCCATTATGGCACCGAGGCCCAGAAGAAGACCTGGCTTCGGAAGCTGCTCACCGGCGAGTGGTCGGGCACCATGTGCCTCACCGAGCCGCAATGCGGCACCGATCTGGGTCTCATCCGCACTAAGGCCGTGCCCGACGGCGACACCTTCCGGCTGACCGGCACCAAGACCTGGATCACCTTCGGCGAACACGACCTGACCGAGAACATCGTGCACCTGGTGCTCGCCCGTCTGCCCGACGCGCCGCCCGGCATCAAGGGCATCAGCGCCTTCCTCGTGCCCAAGATCAACCTCGATGGCACGCGCAACGGCGTCTTCTGCGCCGGCCTTGAGCACAAGATGGGCATTCACGCCTCGCCGACCTGCGTCATCCAGATGGAGGACGCGGTGGGCCATCTGGTCGGCGCGCCCCACAAGGGCATGAAGGCGATGTTCGTGATGATGAACGCCGCCCGCCTGCACGTGGGCATGGAGGGCGTCGCGCTCAGCGAGATCGCCTACCAGACCGCGGTTGCGTTTGCGCGCGAGCGGCGGCAGGGGCGCTCGCTCAACCCCGAGCGCAACGAAGCCGGGCAGCCGGCCGACAACATCCTGGTGCACCCCGACGTGCGGCGGCAGCTCGCCAATATCAAGGCCACCACCGAGGGCCTGCGCGGGCTGGCGATCTGGACGGCGGTGCAGATCGACCTCTCGCACCACCACCCCGACGACCAGGTGCGCAGCGACGCCGACGATCTGGTCGCGCTGCTGACGCCGGTCATGAAGGCCTACGGCACCGAGCGCGGCTTCCAGAACGTCAGCGACGCCATGCAGGTGACCGGCGGCGCCGGCTACACCCAGGACTGGCCCATCGAGCAGTACCTGCGCGACGTGCGGGTCAGCATGATCTACGAGGGCACCAACCACGTGCAGGCGCTCGATCTGGTCGGCCGCAAGCTGCCGCGCGGCAACGGGCGCGCCTATCGCCTGTTCTCGAAGCGCATCCACGGGTTCTGCAAGGCCAACGCCGAGAACGAGGGGCTCGCCGAGTTCATCAAGCCGGTCAAGGCCGCCATCGAGCGGCTCGACAAGGTCACGATGGACCTCGCCATGCGCGGCATGGCCGACCAGGAAGAGGCCGCGGCCGTCGCCAGCAACTACCTGACGCTCTTCGGGCTGACCGCGCTGGCCTATGTTTGGGGCGTCGAAGCCAAGGCGGCCACCACGCGCGAGGGGCGCTTCTTCGAGACGAAGCTGAAGACCGCGCGCTACTACCTGCACAACGTGCTGCCCGAGGCCGAGAGCCTCGTGGCCATCATCAGCGCCGGCAAGGCCGGCATGATGGCCTTCGACGCCGACGAGTTCTGATCGCGGCGCGCGGCGCGCGGCGCGTCGCCGCAAAGGCCCCGGTGACCTGAACGGCGCGGCTGCCGTATGATCGGCCCAGAGATCCGGGGAGGCTCCTCAATGCGTGTTGATCGATTGCTCTTGCTCGGCGCAGTGGCGGCGCTGACGGTGGGTTGTCAGCAGGACTCCGGCGGCAATGAGCCCGTGCCCGACGCCGCGGTCATCGATCGCGGCCTGGCCGACGCCGAGCGGCTCGACGCTGCGCCCATGCCCGACGAAGGGCCCATGCTTGACGAAGGGTCGCCCGCCGACGCGATGTCTGATGGCCCCATCGCCGACGCCGAAGCCGACGGCGCGCCGCCGCCGCCCGATATGGGCGGCCCGCGCGTCGTCGAGAGCTGCGAGCAGGCCTGCGCGGTCTACGCCGAATGCGATCGCCTCGACCTCTTCGGCGACGAAGCCGCCTGCCTCGATCGCTGCGCCCGCGTCACCCGCACCGGCGTCGCGGTCGCCCAGGGCTGGTGGGATTGCCTCGCCGTCGAGCAATGCAATCTGGTCCACCTCTGCCCCATCCCGCGCCTCATGCCGCTGACCTGCGACGAGATCTGCGGCGCGCTCGACGACTGCGACACCGGCCTGCCTTTCAATGACTGCCCGGCCACCTGCGCCGCCGGCGCGCGCGCCTTCCAGGACTGCGGCGAGGCGCTGTTTGGCGGTTGCGACGCCGAGGGCTTCGTCGATTGCCTGGGCCATGACGTCTACCCCGCCTGCGCCGATTACTGCCCGCGCGGCGCGGGCTGCAATGTCATCCGCCCCGAGGGCTGCCTCGCCGAGTGCGTGGGCCACATCACCCTCGGCGACCCGCTCGCCGCCGCCCAGCAATCGCGCATCAACCAGTGCGTGCGCCTCGCCGGCGAAGACTGCCAGCGCGTCGACGAATGCGTGCAGCCCTTCTCGTTCGAGCCGCCCGGCGTCGTCGCCGAGGCCGAGTTCTGCCGGCTCTACGACGCCTGCAACTTCGAGTTCGGCGACCCGTGCCCCGGCTTCTACGCCAACGCCGTGCGGCAGGGCTCCGAGACGGTGGCCTGCATGGTCGGCATCATGCGCGGCGCCTGCCCCGACTTCTCGTTCGACCTGGAAGACCTGTGCAGCAACGCGGGCGGCCAGGTCGTCGCCGAAGCGTGCAGCCGCTTCTGCGGCGCGCAGATGGTCTGCGACGTGCTCGACGGCGCCCAGGCGCAGTGCAACCTGGACTGCAACTCGGCGTTTGGCGACGACCCTGACCTCAACGAGCGCGTCGGCAGCCAGGTGCTCTGCGCCGGCTCGGGCACCTGCCCCGATCTGGTCGACTGCCTGGCCAACGCCTCGCCCGAGGGCCAGTGCGAGCGCTATTGCGGCCGCCTCGACGAGTGTGGCGCGCTGCCGCCCAACTGCCAGGCCGACTGCGACGCCGCGTGGCCGCGCGACCGCTTCGCCGCGGTGCGGCAATGCGTCGCCGACGCCGCCGACTG
>JAGQJJ010001353.1 GCA_020430675.1 Myxococcales bacterium | reverse complement strand
CGCCTGGATCTGGGAGCCGGTGCCGGAGCCCCGCCCGACCTTCGAGATCAAGGCCTACGCCTTCAGCAACTCGGCCGACATCGCCTTCGAGATCCGCGACGCCGCCGGCGTCGAGATCGATCGGGCCTTCGGCGCCGCGGCCCTCATCGACGAGGGCATCAGCGCCACCCGCTCGCCCCAGCTCACCGGCCCCCTGGCCCCGCACGTCGAGGTCTCGCCCACCGGCGCGAAGCTCTCGCCGGCCCGCTGCGCCAACGGCGGCACCTTCGCCATGAGCTGCAACGACGGCAACGGCGGCATGGGGGGCATGGGCGGCATGGGCGGCGCCGGTGGCATGGGCGGCGGCATGCCCCCGGCCTGTGACCCGCCCGGCGTCGACGAGCTGGTCATCAACGAGGTCCTCATCGACGGCCTCGCCCCCGAGGAGACCACCGAGTTCATCGAGCTGGTCAACACGGCGGCCCGCCCCGTGGCGGTGGCCGGCCTGTCCATCCACTCCACCAGCGGCGCCTCGCTGCGCGAGCGCGTGCGCCTGACGGGCGGCTGCCTGCCGGCCCGCAGCGCCATCGCCATCTTCCGCGACGGCCACAGCCTGAGCCACCCGGAGGAGCTGGCGCCCATCACCTACAGCGACATCAGCT
>JAGQJJ010001352.1 GCA_020430675.1 Myxococcales bacterium | reverse complement strand
CGGGTGGGACTGGCGGCGACGGCGCTCGCCGGGTCCTTCGTGGCAGGCATGGTGGTGGCCCAGACGGGCGGCGGCCAGGTGACCGACCCGGTGCGGCTCACCCACGCCGCGCTGCGGCCCGCGAGCTCGTGCGAGGAGCTGCGGCAGTGGTTCGTCGACCGCGCCATGGACCAGGTCACCGCCTGGGGCTGGGGCGACCCCTACCCCGTCTACTACGCGGACGACCTCTCCTTCGGCGTCGGAGAGGCGGGCGGGCCGGTCCCGGTGGCCGGGGCCCGCACCGAGGAGGTCGGCAGCAGCGAGACCGGCACCAACGTGCAGGAGGCCGGTGTCGACGAGCCCGACACCGTGAAGACGTCCGGCGGCCTGATGGTCACCGTCGACGGCAACGTCCTGTCGACGTACGACGTCTCCGGCGACGCGCCCGTCAAGCTCGGCCAGGTGGTGCTGCCCGGGGTGGACAGCGCCGAGATCCTGCTCTCCGGCGACACCGTCGTGGCGGTCGGCCCGGAGCGCGGGGCGGCGACGCGTCGGGCGCTGCCGGGGCGGCCCTTCCCGGGCCTGCTCCAGGAGACCCGGCTGACCGTCGTCGACGTCGGCCACCCGAGCGACCCCACCGTCAGCGACACCCGGGTCTTCGAT
>JAGQJJ010001351.1 GCA_020430675.1 Myxococcales bacterium | reverse complement strand
AGGTGGCCAGGCCGCCGCCCAGAATGACCAGCGCGAGGAAGAACAGATTGAGCCAGTTGATGATCGGCGTGACGGACAGGACCGCCGCGACGCCGCCGCCGATCATCGAGGCCTTGAAGTAGTGCTCGCGGTTCCGGAAGGATCCGCCGGTCTCGGGCTCGCTCATGTCCCCCGCATCCTACGACGCCCTGCGCGGATTGGTCCCCCTGACGCTCTTGGTCGGGCTCGTCGGCTGCGGCGCGCGCACGGGCCTCGAGGGCGAGGCGGTGGTCGGGGCTTCGGACGCGGGCGTCGACGCGGGTCCGCCGTGCGCGCCGGGCCCCGAGGTCTGCAACGGGCGCGACGACGACTGCGACGGCCGCTTCGACGAGGGCCTCGGCTTCGGCGAGGTGCGCCACGTGGTCGTCCGCAGCACGGAAGGCACGACGGGGCCCTGCTCGACCTGCCAGTGGGCGGCGGGCCCGCAGCTCTTCGTACACCCGGCCGGCTTGCTCGCGGTGTGGCGGATGGGCTTCGACGGGAGCCACCCGCAGCCGAACGCCTGGGCGCGGCGCCTCGATCGCGACGCCACCCCGATTGGCGAGCCCTTCGTGCTCTTCGACGACGTGCAGGTGCCCAACGGCTTCCGCCTCGCGCCGGTCGA
>JAGQJJ010001350.1 GCA_020430675.1 Myxococcales bacterium | reverse complement strand
GGTCTACCGGGCGCACGATGCACGACTCGGTCGCGACGTGGCCATCAAGCTGCTGGTGCGGGATAGCGAGCCCGCCCTGCAGCGGTTCCTGCGCGAGGCACGCATTCTGGCGCAGCTCCAGCACCCGGGCATCCCACCTGTGTTCGAGGTGGACCAGCACGAGGGGCGCGCCTACCTCGCCATCCACTACGTTGCCGGTACGTCGTTGGAGGAGATGCAGCTCTCCCGGACGCGCGCCGCCGAGGTTGTTCGCGATGCGGCGCGTGCCGTGCAGTACGCGCACGAGCAGGGCGTCATCCATCGCGACCTGAAGCCGGCCAACATGCTGGTCGATGCCCAGGGGCGCGTGTTCGTCCTGGACTTCGGCATGGCCAAGGCGATCGATGCGATGCCGGCGCTGACGGAGACGGGCGAGATCCTCGGCACACCCGCGTACATGGCTCCTGAGCAGGCGCAGGGCTTCGCGGCGGACGAGCGTTCGGATGTCTACGGCTTGGGGGCCACGCTCTATCGGCTCCTGGCCGGCGTGGCGCCGTACCAAGGCAGGGATCCCCTGGACGTGGCGCGTCGCGTCGCCGCGACGCCGCCGGAGCCGCTGCCCGAGGTCGACGCCTTGGCGGGGATCGTGGGGCGAGCCATGGCG
>JAGQJJ010001349.1 GCA_020430675.1 Myxococcales bacterium | reverse complement strand
TGGGAGCGCGGACTTTCGTCACCAGCGGCGACGACGGCAAGCTGGAACAAGCCCGACGGATGGGCGCGGCCGGCGGCGTCAACTACCGCGACGAGCATTGGGCCAAACGCTTGTCCGAGTTGAGCGGCGGCGTGGACGTGGTGATCGACGGCACCGGCGGCCCCTCTTTCAAGGACTGCTTTTCGCTGCTGAAACCGGCCGGGCGGTTGGTGGTCTACGGCGCGACGGCCGGCAATCCGCCGCGAGGCCCGGAGATGGCCAAGCTGTTTTTCCGACAGGCGCGCATCATCGGCTCCACCATGGGTTCGCCCGCCGAGTTCGCCGCCATGCTGCGCTTTATCGCCGAACATCGCATCGAACCAACGCTCGACCAAGCTTTCCCGTTCGATCAAGCGATCGCGGCTCATCAGCGGCTGCTGGCCGGCGAACAGATGGGCAAGATCGTGCTGCGGCATGGATAAGGTCGCCACCGAACCCGGGTCAGAGGCCAACCGGTTGGTAAATTCAAGGCCAGAAAAACCTAGTTTATTGATTTTACTATTTTAAAAAATACCCAGTAAAACGCTTGACGCAGCGCAATACCCATCTTATACTGCAATGCAACATTCCTAGTGAATGTTATCTCCAAATCCTCCTTTGGTGG
>JAGQJJ010001348.1 GCA_020430675.1 Myxococcales bacterium | reverse complement strand
CCTCCTCGGGCACTTCCAACGCCAGCATGTGGGTGATGGGCTCGCTCTTGGAGTTCAGCATGTCGTCCAACGCCTCGGCCTGGGCCTGGGTGCGTGGGAATCCGTCGAAGATGAAGCCCCTGGCGTCGAGGTGGGCCTCCATCTTGTTGCGGATCATGCCGATCACGATGTGGTCCTCGACCAGCTCGCCCTGGTCCATGAGCTCCTGCGCGGCGAGGCCCAACTGGGTCTCGGCCTTGATCTCGGCACGCAGCAGGTCGCCCGTGCTCAGGTGCACCAGGTCGTATCGTTCGATCAGGAAGGCGCTCTGGGTGCCTTTGCCCGCGCCCGGCGGGCCGAAAAGAATGAGGTTCAGTTTGCTCATCAGCTACTTGTCGATGATGCGGTAGATGCCCGGCAGGTTGCGCCCCAGTCCGTCGTGGTCCAGTCCGGAACCGACCACGAAGGCGTTGGGCACCCGCAGGGCCACGTGTTCAATGGGATGGTCCTTGGTGTAGGCGTCGGGTTTGAAGAGCATGGTGGCCACCGACACGCTGGCCGGTGCATGGTCCGCCAGGGCCTCCAGGATGTGGGCCACGGTGCCTCCGGTGTCCACGATGTCCTCCACCACCACCACGTGGCGGTCCTGGAGGCGTTCGGTGAG
>JAGQJJ010001347.1 GCA_020430675.1 Myxococcales bacterium | reverse complement strand
CAGAAGGTGAGATCGCGCAGTTGGCGGTCGTCGGCCATGAAGACAAGCAGGCCGGTGAACGCCATGGCCAAAGCGCCGAGCGCGATGCCGGCGAGCAGCATGGTGGCAACCGACGTACGGCCGCTTCGGGTCGAGACACGGTAGAGCACAAGCGTGACGGCGAGACCGCCGACAAAGGCGGCGGCAGGCAGCGCGAAGATGCCGAAGGCGGCGACGAAGCCGGCGAGAACGGTCGGGCCGAGCACGATGACCGAAACCGCGCCGAGGCTTGCGCCGCTCGCGACACCGACGATGCCGGGATCGGCGAGCGGGTTGCGGAACAGGCCCTGCATCACCGCGCCGGAAACGGCGAGCGACGCCCCGATCAGCACACCCATGACGATGCGCGGCACGCGGATATCGTGAATGATGATGCGATCGCTTTCCGACAGCGAGCCGGCATCGCCGAACAGATAGGTCCAGGCCGACGCGTCAGACGCCCCGTATCCGAGACTGAACAGCGCGGTGGCGGCAAGCAGGACGGCGAGCAGCGCGATTGCCACCCGCGCCCGGCCGGACCTGTCGCCCTCGCCGTGCCGCATCCGCGCCGGCGTCGTCACACCCTGTGCCACCGCCATCGCTCAGTCCGCCATGTCGTCGCCATAGAG
>JAGQJJ010001346.1 GCA_020430675.1 Myxococcales bacterium | reverse complement strand
CCGGGGCGCATGTCGAGCGCGAGCCAGACGATGTAGGCCCCGACGAAGAACGCCAGCGAGAGGTGGGCGGCGAGCCGGTAGTGGCTGACCGCGGGCACGTCGACCAGCCCGCTCTTGACCATGAACCAGCCGAGCAGCCCCTGCAGGCCGCCGAGCACGAACGCGACGAACGCCCGCCCGGCCCAGCGGCCCTTCAGGCGGCGGCGCCCGGTGAAGTAGAGCCACGGCACGAAGAAGACCACCCCGATGAGGCGGCCGAACAGGCGGTGGAAGTACTCCCAGAAGAAGATCTTTTCGAAGTCGGCCAGGGTCATCCAGTGGTTGACCTGCTGGTACTGCGGCGAGCGCTGGTAGGCGGCGAAGACCTCCAGCCACTCGGCCTCGCTCGTCGGCGGCAGCGCGCCCATGAGCGGGTGCCAGGCGACCATCGACAGGCCGCTGCCGGTCAGCCGGGTGATGCCGCCGATGAGCACCATCGCGGCGATGAAGCCATAAACCGCCCACAGCCAGATCACCACCGAGCGCGGCGGCGGGTTCGCGGGGGACGGCGGGATCTCGGCGCGGGGCTCGGTCATGCGGGGGCATAGATGCCGCGAGGCGGCGGTCGGCGTCAATGCACCGCCGGCCTCCGGGTGTCGGTCGCCCGTCG
>JAGQJJ010001345.1 GCA_020430675.1 Myxococcales bacterium | reverse complement strand
ACCGGGATGACCTGCTCGGCGAAGATGGGCAGCGCGGCCCGCAGCGAGCCGGCGATCGGGGTGGCACCATCGGCGCGAAGCTCTCGGTTTCCTTGAGGATTCCACGGGAAGTCCTCGCGGTGGTCGAGCCAGGACAGGATGGCCGCCCCCTGGTGCTCGCCCACCGGCACCAGCAGCTCCCCGCCGTCGCGGCAGGCGCGCGCGGTGCCGTCATAGTTGATGGCCCCCTCCCCGGCCCCGTAGGGCCAGGCGTCGTAGGGGCTCACGAGGCAGGTGTTCCCGCAGGCCGCGCAGCCGCAGGTGGAGCGCACGAACGGCCCCTCCGTCTGGGCGTAGCGCATCAGGCCGAACTCCAGCTCGGCCGTGCCCGCCAGCACCGTGGCCAGGGCCTCCTTGGCGATGTACAGGCGGCTGTCGTCCGGGCGGCCGTTGCCGTCCACGTCGACGCCGGGGTAGCTCACCGAGCCGTCGCCGTAGGTGTAGGGCCGGCAGCGCCCATCGGCCCCGCACGGGATGCCGGGGGCGCACCCGGTGTCTGCCCGCACGCACTCCTGCTCCCCGGCCGGGCAGGTGAAGCGGCACGCGCCGGGGCTGCGGGGCGACCACGTCATGCTGCCCGAAGTATCGAAGATCACGAGCATCTTCGGCT
>JAGQJJ010001344.1 GCA_020430675.1 Myxococcales bacterium | reverse complement strand
CACTCGCCGTCGGACGGCGCGCACAGGGCGTCGGCCGGCGCGGGCGGGGTGTAGGGCCGGATGAGCGTCATGTAGACCATGCACATCTCGTCGAGGGTGCCCTCGCCCCAGGTCACGTCGCGGGGCTCGATCTGCTGCCCGTCGACGAACGGCTGGTTGGCCTGCGAGTTGTCGTAGGTGCACCGGATCGTCAGCGCGTCGCCCGGCTCGACCTGCACCCACTCGTCGCGCGGGATGCGATAGCCCTGCTGCCACGAGAAGTCCCACGCCGGGATGTCGAGCAGGCACTCCTCGCCGCCCTCGGCCCGCTGGATCGTCGACTTCACGCTCGTGCCGAGGGTGTGCATGTGCCCGGCGACCGCGGCGATGGTCAGCGTCTCGTTGCTGTAGTTGCGATAGGTCGCGT
The DNA here is from genome assembly GCA_020430675.1 of Myxococcales bacterium. Next base: position 243 of record JAGQJJ010001344.1, on the reverse strand, counting down.
AGTTGACCGCCGCGGCCTCGCCGGCGGGGATGTCCAGGTTGCGGATGATGATCGGCCGGGTCGCGACGAGCATCTCGGGCGGCTCGTCGGTCAGCCGCATCTCGAGCGTGGTCGCGTCGGGCTCGGTCGCCGAGCTGATCAGGTTGTAGTGCACCTGCATCACGATGCGGCTGCCGGCGGCGATGGGCACCGCCAGCCCGTCCTCGTGGATCTGGGGCACGCTGCCCGGCACCCACGCCGCGA
>JAGQJJ010000133.1 GCA_020430675.1 Myxococcales bacterium | reverse complement strand
TCCGAGCGCCGCTCACCCTGCGCTTGCAAACCCGGGCCGAGTTTCGACTCGCCATCGCTCCGCACGGCAGACCCGAGCCCGGTTTTCGACCCACGCCCCCGCTGCACGCCAAAGCCCGCCCCGAAATTCGACCCGCGCCCCCGCTGCGGCTCAAAGCCCGCCCCGAATTTCGACCCGCGCCTCCGCTGCGCGTCAAAGCCCGCCCCGAAATTCGACTCGCCGTCGCCCCGCGCGGCAAAGCCGGGTCCGCTTTTCCACCCGCGCATCGGATGCGCGTCAGACCCGGCCCTGAGTTTGAAGTGGCCATCGGATCACGCCGCAAAACCGGCCGCGATGATCGACGTGCCGACGCCGCGCACGGCAAAGCCGCCCCGCTCCGCGAGCGTGCGCCCTCTTGGCGCGGCCAGACCCGGCCGGCGCGGCCGTGCGGGCCGGCCGGCGCAGCCGAGGCGACGCCACCCAGCGGGTCTGGCGTTCGGGCCTCAGCTTGAATGAGCAGCGGCGGGGACATCGGCGGCAAGTCCGTCTTCAGTGGGGTGACGCCCTCACTCAAGCGACGCCCTCCTTGTTCGTCAAACCACTGAAATCAATAATATTTTCTGATGAATGGCAGACTTCGGGCGCTCCGATCGAGTCGATCGCCGGCGTGACGAAGGCATTGGGCTGCGGGGGGATCAGCGCGGCGGGCCGCGGGCAAAAGGAGGCGATCTCGCGCGGTTGATTTTTTTGCGACCGCGCCTGGACGGGCGGGTGCCCCGGTGACCGTGGGCCGGTCCCGGTGGCAGATGGGCAGGGGAGATGAGCCGCGACATCGTCGGCTCCGCGCAATGGACTCATGATGTCCATCAGCAACTCGGGGCCGAGTGTTGCGCAGATTCTTGTTTTTTCTTTGGGTCGCCCGGTCGGTGCGGCCGAAAGCCCGTCGCCCCGATCGGTCAGGACGCGGCGGATTCTCGCGGTCGCCGGGCGAGCAGCAGGATTACGAGCAGCAACGTGGCGGCGCTGGCGGCGAGGATCCAGGGGCGTTTGGCCGGGCGGAAGTCCATCTGCACGGTGTGGGTGCCCGAGGGGATCACGACGCCGCGGAAGTCGAAGTTCGCACGATGGATTTGCGCTGGCTGGCCGTCGACGGTGGCCTGCCAGTCGGGGTGCCAGGTCTCGGTGAACACGGCCAGGCCGGGGCCGGTGACGCGGGCGGTGAGGTGGTCGGCTTGCAGCGCGAGCAGCTCGCCGGGCACGCCGGGGCGCGGTTTGCGCTCGGCCAGGGCGCGGAGTTCGGTCGTGGCGTCGTCGCGGGCGACGACCGCGGTGCTGCCCGGCTCGGTCTTCAGCCAGGTGCGCAATGCCTTGCGGCCAGGCACGATCTTGACCTGGCCGGCGACATAGACCGGCGGCGCGATCGGGCCGTCGACCGAGTGCACGCCGGGCGCTCGGCCCGGGTCGTCTTTGGGCAACCGCAACTTGTTCTTCATCTTGGGGTGCTTGTCCCGCAAGAAATGGGTCACCCCAAGGTGGGCCAGCCGCTGCGGGGCCCGATGGACCGCGCGCAGGATGAGGTGGTTGCGGTGGCCCTGCAGGGGGTCGTTCTCATAGCCGCTGGCGTCGCGGACCCCGAGCCGGGCGCCCGGGCGGAAGCCCAGGTAATGGTCGTCGTAGAGGCGGCCCCCGAGCGCGTCGACCGATACCTCGGCGTCGTGGTGGGTGTCGGGCCGCGGGAACCGGTTGTATTCGTAGGCTTCACCGCTGCCGAAGGCCAGACCGCCAAGCACCGCGGCCAGGATGGCGAGGGCGCGCAACCCGCGCGGGCCCTTGAGGAGCAGGACGCCCACGATGATGGTCAGCGCGGCCAGATCGATGGCCCACGCAAACGCGCGCTGGTCGGGTTGGCCGGCGAGCGCCTGGAAGCCGGCGGCGTAGAGGAGGCCAACGGCGACGCCGAGGCCGATCAGCAGCGCGGCCAGGCGCCGCCGGCTGGCCTTCTCGTTGATCCGCAGCAGGATGCCCACCCCGCCCGGCGCGGCGACCGCCATCGCCACCGTGCCGAGGAAGGCGTAGCGCTGCGGCCCACGAAAGAGGCCGAAGGGCGGGAAGACGTCGGCCAGAGATTAGAGCAGTGGCCCGTCGCCGCCGGCTGCGATGAGCGCGCTCATCACCAGGAGCAGGCCAGCCCACAGGTAGCGCCCCGGCCGGTGCGCGATGGCGATGGCGGCGGCGCAGAGGGCAAAGAGGCCGTAGTGGAAGCGGTGCAGCCCCAGGCGTGGCACGGCCAGGCTGAGCATCACTTCGCGGGCCCGGGTCTTGAGGACAAACTCCGCGTCGCGCGTGGCGCGCACCGAGGCTTCGACCATCTCGGGCGCGGGCAGAAGGACGGGCAGGCCGGCGATGAGGGTGACCCCCGCGCCGACGCCCAGGGCGACTGCGAGGCGGCGCGCATAGGGCCAATACGCGCCCGCGGGCAGCGCGCGCAGCGCCTCGAGCAGCCGCGCCACCCCGAAGAAGGTGGCGCAGAGCAATACCATCAGCAGCGATTGCGGCGCGCCGGCAAGCACCGCGCCGCCGAGGGCCAGACCCAGCCACGCGCCCGCCCGCGGCGAGGGGCGCTCGAAGGTGCGGTCGAGGGCCAGCAACGCCCAGGGCAGCCAGGCCAGCGGCCAGAGCAGGGCCGAGGCCAGATTGAGCACCGTCGGCACGGCGAGGGTGAAGATCAGCGCGCCGACCAGGGCGGGCAGTCGGCCCTCGCGGCGGTGCAAGAAGGCGTACATGCCGGTGGCGCCGGCGGTCAGGTGCAGCCACGCTTTGATCAGCGGCGCCCACCAGGGCATGCCGTCGCCGAGCCACGCCAGCGGGTAGAGCAGCCAGTTGGGTGGGTAGAGCTGCCCGGCCTGCGGGTCGGCGTAGATGGGGTAGCCGAGGCGCTCGTACGGGTTCCACGCGGGCAGCTCGCCCTGGGCGAGATGGCGGGCGTGGAAGGCCAGATCGCCCCAATACTGCGAGAGCATGTCCCAGCCGAGGGTGGTGGCGCCGCCGGGCCACCAATGGGCGTAATGCACCGCAGCGATCAGCGCGGCAAAGCACGCCGCCGCGACCAGCCCACCCTTGAAGCTCAGGGGCGCGGGCGTCGCAAGCGCCGGCCAATCACGTCTCTGAAGTTCCGCCACGAGTCGACGAGCATCCCCACACGCGAATCCGGGGCGTTGTACCAGACGACGCAGATCGGCTCGATGCCATAACGCGCTTGGAGGGTCCGCGGCGCACGGGCCGTGTGCGCCGAGCGGTGGGCGCGATCAGCAAGAGATGCAGACCTCAACCTGTCCGGCTCAAAGCGACCAGCTCGCGCCCAATGAAAACGAGCGGCCTTCGGTGGCGCGGGCGCGCAGGGCGCCGCCTTGGGTGCGTTCGGTGGCGGTGTCGAGCAGGTTCTTGGCCTTGAGCTTCAGGCTCACCCCGGCGCCGACGTCGAGGCCGGCGACAAAGTCCAGGCGGTGGCGGGGCTGCTCGAAGACGTCGGGCTGGCCGCTGGTGCCGACCTCGACGATGCGCTCGCCGCTGATGTTGTAGAGCAGCGTGGCGTGGGCGCCGCCTTCGGGGGCCTCGTAGCCGACCTGCACGTTGAGCACGTAGGGCGACTGGCCTTCGAGCGGGCGCTCGGTCGAGGTCTGCAGGCCGCCGTCGCCGCTGAGATCAACGCGCGAGCGGATGAGGGCCAGGTTGCCGGCGACGTAGAAGTCAGCGAGCGCGCTGGTCACGAAATCGAGCTGCTTGCGGGCTTCGAGCTCGACGCCCAGATTGGTGCCGCCGGTGGCGTTGAAGAAGCTGAGGGTCTGGTCGGCGCCGGGCGTGATGCGCGTCTCGATCGGGTGGTTGAAGTCCTTGAAGAAGACCCCGAGCGACAAGCTCTCGCGCGGCGTGGGGTACCACTCGACGCGCGCGTCGTAGTGGTCGATCAGCGCGCGCTCGACGTCGGGGTTGCCCACGACCGAGACGCGGTTGGTGACGTCGTCGAAGCGGGCGGGCGACAGCTCGCGGAACTCCGGGCGGTTGACCGATCGCCCATAGCTGGCGCGGGCCTGCAGGGTCTCGGCAAAGGCCCAGGTCAGGCTGGCCGAGGGCAGAAGATCAACGTCGTCGAGCGTGGCTTCGACCGGCTCGGTGCCGGTGAAGGGCGAAAACGTGCTGACCGATTGCTCGGCGGCTTCGACGCGCAGGCCGGCCATCAGGCGCAGGTCAAAGACGGCCGCCTCGCCGAGCGCGTAGCCGGCGTTGATCGTCTGGCGGGCGTCGTAGTCATCGGTGGCCTGGGTGGTATTGGCGATGGCGTATTGGCCGGGCTGGTCGCCGATGTTCTCGCGGGTGAACAGGTCGTCGATGGGGTCGCTGACCTGGGTCGGGCCGTTGACGAAGCGGTAGCGGCGCGTCTCGACGGTGCGCTCGCGACGCAGCGCGGCGGCGCCGGCTTCGAGGTGGTGCTCGCCGAGCGTCCAGCGCAGGGCGGCGGCGATGTCATGCGAGGTGTCGTCGAGGTCGCTGTAGAAGCGCCGGTTGCCCTCGGGCTTGCGCGACAGGCCGAAGGGCTCGTCGGTGCCCGATCCGCGGTCGTACTGGTAGCTGCGATGGTTCGGCTCAAGCCGGTCGGCGCGCGAGAAGCCGTAATGCCAGCGCAGGTTCAGGTCGGCGGGCAGGGCGTGCTCGCCGCGCAGCTGCTGGGTGAAGACCTGCCGCTCGACCCAGCGCAGGCGCGTCACGTCGATGTCGGACCGCTCGCCCGAGTTGGTGCCGCGAAACTCGCCGACCTCGTCATCGGTATTGCGCAAGAGCAGCGTGGTGGCGGCGAGTTGGTGGTCTTCGCCCAGATCGAGGCCCAGCTCGATGATGCCGCTCAGCTCGATGGCGCGCTCCAGGCGCTGCAGGCGACCGTTGTCGCTCTGTTCGAGCCGGCCGTTGGCGATGCGATAGGTGCGGCGCACTTCGTCGGTCTGCTGCCAGCTCTGCCCATAGCTCAGGCTGCCGGTGCCGCCGAGGCGGGCTTCGCCGAGCTTGCGGGTCAGGCCGCCCGCGACGCTGAGGCCGAAGTCGGGCGGCACGGGGCGCTTGGTGGTGCCCCAGCCCTCGGGGAAGGCGCGGCCGATGTCGATCAAGTCAGCGGGTTGAAGGCAGGCGGTGCGCGTGCCGATGCTGCACAGCTTGAGGCCGGTGTCATCGGTGGCGGTGGCCACCTTGGCCGGCAGGGCGCGGGTGCCGTCGTCGATGCCGAACATGTCGAGGGCGCCGCCTTCGTAGGTGGGGCCGTCGGTGAAGGTCGTGCCGGCCTGGAAGCCGAGCGAGCCCGAGATTTCGAGGAAGTCCTCTTCGGGCAGCCGCCGCGTGCGCAACTGCACCACGCCGCCGCCGAACTCGGCGGGCTGGTCGGGTGAGACCGACTTCTGCACCACCACCGCCGAGAGGATGCCGGTGGGGAACATGTCGAGCGGCACCACGCGGCGCTCGGGCTCGGGGCTGGGCAGAAACTGGCCGTTGAGCGTGGTCGCCGAGTACCGCTCGCCCATGCCGCGCACGTAGATGTATTTGCCGCCGACCAGGGTGAGGCCGGTGACGCGGCCGAGGGCGCCGGCGGCGCTGCTGTCGCCGGCCCGCGACATCTGCTCGGCGCCGACCACGTCGACCACATTGCCCGTCTGCCGGCGCTCGGCGCTCAGCTCGGCGACGCCGCCTTCGATGTAGGGCGCGCTGACCACAAAGTCGTCGAGCGCGGCGCGGGCGGCGCGCAGGGGCACCTCGACGGACTGGTCATCGGTGGTGAGGGCGACTTCGAGGGCGCCGGGCGCAAAGCGCGGGTGGATGATCGACAGGGCGTGCTGACCTTGCGGCAGCGCCAGCGTGAAGCGGCCGGCGGCGTCGGTGGTGGCGGCCTCGGGGCGGCCGCGCACAAAGACCTGGGCCCCGGCGATGGGCTGGCCGGCTTCGTCGACGGCGCGGCCGCGCAAGGTGGCGGTGGGGCCGGAAGCGACGGTCTCGACCACCGGCGCCGCTTCCGCCGCGCGCTGCTCGATCGCCGTCTCGGCGCGGTCGGCGTAGGCGGTGACGATGACCTCGGCGCGCTCGCCTTCGGTGATCTGCACCTCGACCTCAGCCAGTGCGCGATCAGGTGCGGTGATGCGCACCTTGCTCGGGCCCGCGGGCAGCTTGAGGTGCGCGGCGCCGCGGGCGTCGGTGCGCGCTTGAACCTCGCCGGCGACCACTTCGGCCCCAGCGAGGGGCGCGTCGCCCTGCTCGCCGTCGAACACAAAGACATCGAGCGCCCCGGTGGCGCCGGCGAGGCCGGGCAGCAGGGTCATCAGGGCACAAAATGACCAAATGGTCAGTCGCATGGGGCCCCGGCGCGGCAATCGGCCATGGCCTTGCGCAGCTGGCCGGCGCGGGTGAAGAGGGCGGGCTGCGTCAGCCGGTGCAGGTGGGCCTCGGCCTGGTTGAAGTCGCCTTGACGGAACCACGCATAGGCCAGGGCGTAGCGCAGTTCTTCGTCGGCGTCGAGCAGGCCCAGGCGGGCGAGGCGCGGTTCGAGGGCGGCGGCGGCTTCGAAGCGCTCCATGTCGAGCAGAATGGCCAGACGCTGGCGCAGCTTGGCCGGCTGTTCGAAGAGGCGGCCGTTCTGTTCGAGGGCGCGCGCGTACAAGCCGTGCTCGCGGTACAGCTCGGCGGCGTCGCGGGCGTGCTCGGGCTCAAACAGGGCGGCGCGTTCGAAAAACCGAGCCGCGGCGAGGGCATGGCCGCTGCCAAGCCAGGCGTGGGCGAGCTGAACCAGCAGCGAGGGCACGTCGCCGAAGCGCAGGCGGGCGCGCTCGAGCGCGGCGCGGGCGGGCTCGGCGCGGCCGGCGCGCAGCATGGCTTCCGAGACAAAGAGCGCGTCTTCGAGGGTGTCGGACTGCTCGGCGAAGCGCGCGCCGGCCTCGGCGGCGGCTTGCGAGAGGCCCAGCTCCAAGAGGCGCTCGATGCGGGCGCGGGCGAAGTCGCGATGTTCGGGGAAGGCCGCCTCGCCGGCGTCGAGCGCGGCCAGGCTGTCGGCCGGGCGCTGTTCACGCCAATGACACTCGGCCGTCATGGTGAAAAAGTCGGGGTCACCGCTCGCGGGGCCGGGGCCGGCGGCCTGCAACGCCGACAGCGTGACCTTGCAGTCGTTGATCGCGTAGCCGCAGCGGGCGCGCAAAAGATGCAGCTCGGGGTCGGCGGCGCCCTCGGCCACCGCGGCGTCGAAGTCGCGCAACGCGCCGGCGAAGTCGCGGCCGCGCAGAGCGGCGACGCCGCGCAGGGTGAAATAACGCGGCCGATCGATGCCCTCGGCGTTGGGGTCGACCTCGGCGAGCACCGCGGCGGCGCGATCGGGGTGGCCGTCGCGCAACAACAGCGCAGCCAGCGCCAGGTGGTCGACCTCGGCCGGGGGCGCGGCCAGGAGCAGGGTGAGCGCGAGCGCGATCATCGGGTCAGCTCGAAGCGGATGGTCTGCTCGACGCCGGTCACCGTCTGGGCGACGCCCTGGTAGCGGGCCGGGCGGAAGCGCCAGCGCTCGATGGCGGCGCGCGCGGCGTCATCGAAGACGCCCGGGGGTTCAGCGGCGACGATGCGGGCCTGTTGCACGACGCCGTCGGCGCCGATGGTCAGGCGGAAGACGACGTTGCCCTGAATGCCCTGGCGGCGGGCGGCAGGCGGATAGGCCGGCGCGACGCGGCTCGTGGCCTGCGGCGGCTCGTCGACGGCGCTGGCGGTCATCGTGAGATCCGCGCCCGCGGCGTCGCCGACCAGGCGGTCGGCGGCGCGGCTCAGGTCGCCCTGCACCCGCGTCGAGGCGCCGAGCGAGACGGCGGAGAGCGCCGAGCCGAGCTGCGGCGGCGGCGTGCGCGGGCGGGCGTTATTTGTCGGCTTCGGGCGCTGTCGGGGCGGGCGCGGTTTCTGCGTCTTCGGCGGCGGCGGCGGTGGGGCCAGCTCGATGGCGGTGGCCTCGACGGCGGCGGCTTTGGCCGGGCGCGCGGTGTAGCCGTTCATCCAGGCCATGCCCAGCAGGACGCCGGTGACGCCGAGCAGCATGATCGCCGCGGCGCCGAGTGCGCGGCCCATGCCTAGCCCGCCTCGCGCTCGGTAGCGACGGCGACGTCCTTGGCCCCGGCCAGCCGGCACTCGTCGATGACCTCGATCAGCTTGCGCGCGGGCACGACGGCGTCGGTGATGACCAGCACCGGGCGGTCATTGGCCGCGCGAAGCTGCTCCCGCACCGTGCCCTGCAACAGCCAGGGCCGCACCGGGCGGCCGTCGACGTAGACCTCGCCGCGCCGGTCGAGGGTGACGCGAATCGCCTTGGTCGACGCGGGTTTGGCGCTCGCCGCCGAGGGGCGCTCCAGCTCGACCTGGGCGTCTTTCACAAACGTGGTCGTCACCAT
>JAGQJJ010001343.1 GCA_020430675.1 Myxococcales bacterium | reverse complement strand
CGCAGGCGCAGGACGTCCCCGTGCAGCTGGTGCGGCAGGCCGTCCTCGGCGGTCACCGCGAAGACGAGCCCGCGCCCCTCGGCCTGCGGGCGGAAGGTCTTCTCGAGGCCCTGCAGCAGGTCGGCGAAGCGGAAGTCCACGGGCGTCAGGTCCACGCGGCCCGACTCCTGGCGCGAGAAGCCGAGGATCTCGTTGATCACGGCGAGCAGGTGTTCCGACGAGAGCTGCACCGACTCCAGGTACTCGCGCTGCTCGCGGTCGAGCTTGGTCTGCAGGGCGAGTTCCGTCATGCCCAGGATGCCGTTCATGGGCGTGCGGATCTCGTGGCTCAGGTTCGACAGGGCCTCGGCGCGCTTGCGGTTGACGTCCTCGGCCGCCTCGCGCGCCGTGCGCTCCTCGCGCACGCGCTCCATCACGTCGTCGGCGTCCATGAGCACGCCGATCATGCCGCGGCCGTCGCCCACGGGGGCGCGGCTCGACAGCAGCTGGCGCTCGCTGCCGTCTGCGAGCTGCAGGCGTTCCAGCGACCCGAGCTCCGCCTTGCCGTGGTCCATCACCTGGCGGTTGCGCGCCTCGAACTCGCCGGCACTCTCGAGGCTCAGCTCGCTGTCGCGGACGTGGCGGCCCGCCACGGTCTCGGTGTCGCCCA
>JAGQJJ010001342.1 GCA_020430675.1 Myxococcales bacterium | reverse complement strand
AAGGAGATGCAGGGGCGCGGGCGCTTCCAGGCCGGATCGATCCGCGAGATCGGCGACGTCGACGAGCCGGCGCCCGGCGAGCTGCTCGACGCCGCCGCTGACCTCGAGGCCGGGGTGCTGTTCACGATGAGCCACGGCGCCGGCGCGCCGCGCCGCGGCTGGTCGTCGGTCGAGGCGCAGCGAGCTGGCCAAGGGGCCATGAGCTTCGGGCGCGAGGGGCACCTCGCGGGCAGCGAGATCGCCGGCAAGCCGTTCGCGGCCGGCGGCGTCTGGTTCATGTTCGCGTGCTTCGGCGCCGGCACGCCCGACCGCAGCAAGTTCCACCACTGGCTCGAGCAGCTGTCTTCGGTCGGTCAGTTCCGCGGGCGCACCGAGGCCGTGCTCAAGAGCTTGCCTAAGGGCGTCAGCCAGGAGCGCCCGTTCATCGCCGCGCTGCCGCAGGCGGCGCTCGCCAGCCCCCGCGGCCCGCTCGCGTTCATCGGCCACCTCGACCTCGCCTGGACCTACAGCTTCCTCGAGATCGCCGACGGCAAGCAGCAGAGCCGCACCGACAAGTTCTACAACATCCTCAAGTCGCTCCACCGCGGCGACCGCGTGGGCGTGTCGCTGCACGAGCTGGTGCGCTTCTACACCGACAAGAACCAGGAGCTG
>JAGQJJ010001341.1 GCA_020430675.1 Myxococcales bacterium | reverse complement strand
TGGATCGGTGTCAGGAAATCCAGTCACGTTTGCAGCAGGGCATCGACACGTTGAAGAACGACGAAAAGGCGCTGGCCGCTTTCCGCTTCGCCAACCGGGCGATGGCGATCCAGCGCGTGCGAAGCCAGTACGCGCTCGAAGTGCGGCGTGGACGTGACGTGACGGTGGATCAGTTCGATCAGCCGAAGAACCGAAGCTGGCGTCCGTTCCAGTTGGCGTTCCTGCTGCTGTCGATCCCGTCGCTGGCCGACCCCACGCATCCGGATCGCGTACAACCGATGGAAGCCCATGCCGATCTGCTGTGGTTCCCCACCGGCGGCGGCAAGACCGAAGCCTATCTTGGCGTGGCGGCGTTCACGATGGCGATCCGTCGTCTGCAAGGCAAGCTCGGCGGCTACGACGGTTCGCGCGGTCTGGCCGTGATCATGCGCTACACCCTGCGCCTGCTGACCTTGCAGCAGTTCCAGCGCGCCACCGCGCTGATCTGCGCGATGGAAAAGCTTCGGCGAGATGCTCTCGTGCAAGGTGATGAGTCGCTCGGCAAGGAGCCTTTCACCATCGGACTGTGGGTGGGCAACAAGGTGACGCCGGGCACGACCGAGGAAAGTCACTACGCCATTCAAGCTCTGCGTGATTCAGGAAAGAACAAAG
>JAGQJJ010001340.1 GCA_020430675.1 Myxococcales bacterium | reverse complement strand
CTCTGGTATCTGCGCGACGTGCTGCGCCTGACCGGGACCAAATTCGGCTGCGGTATCGGTGCCTGCGGCGCCTGCACGGTGCTGATCGACGGCAAGGCGGCGCGCGCCTGCCTGACCCCGATGCAGGCGGTGGCCGGGCGCGCGATCACCACGATCGAGGGACTCGAGGGCGCGCAGCTGCATCCCGTCCAGCAGGCCTGGCTCGAGCATGATGTGGCCCAGTGCGGCTACTGCCAGGCCGGTCAGATCATGGCCGCGGTCGATCTGCTTTCGCGCAAGCGCAATCCGTCCGACGACGACATCGGCGAGATCGCGAACCTGTGCCGCTGCGGCACCTATCCGCGCATTCGCAGCGCGATCCAGCGCGCCGCGGTGCTGATGACCGAGGGCAAGTCGTGAGCCTTCGCCTGGCCCTTACGCGTCGCCAGTTCCTGCAGTTCGGGCTGACCGCGAGCGGCGCCCTGCTGGTCGGTTTTCGCACCAACGCCGCGGCCAGGGCGACCGTGCCTGCGGAACTGCTCGGTGACGATCTGGTCAGCCTGACCGCCTTTGTCATGATCGAGCGCGACAATCGCGTGGTCATCGGCGCACGCGGCTGCGAGATCGGCCAGGGTGTGATCACCTCGCTGCCGATGCTGATCGCCGAGGAGCTCGA
>JAGQJJ010001339.1 GCA_020430675.1 Myxococcales bacterium | reverse complement strand
AGCCCGGCGCCGAGCGCCAGGCGGGTGTGGAAGACGAACAGGGGCAGGCTGAGCAGCGACAGCCCCGCCAGCAGGCCGGCGAGGCGTCCGAACGTGCGCCGGGTGAGGCCGATCACCAGCCACATGACGCCCAGGCCAGCGAGCACGCCGGGCAGGCGGAGGCCGATCTCGTTTACCCCGAACAGGCCGGTGGTCGCGGCCACCGGCCACCAGCCGAAGGGCAGCTCGGGCACGGCGCGCACCCGGCCGCCCACCTCGGGCACCTGCACGCTCAGCCAGGCGCCGGTCTCGCGCATCAGCCGGGCGACGCCGGCGTTGTCGGCCTCCCAGGGCTCCCAGACGCCGAGGGTGGGCAGCAGGACACCGAGCACCACGGCGCCCAGCGCCAGCAGCGCGGGCAGGTCGTAGCGCGCCGGCCAGGGCAGGGCGCGGTCGTCGTCCATCGGTGGCACAGGCTCGGTCATCGCGGTCGGATCGTCGGAAGGGCGGACGTTAACCGATCCGCCCGGTCGCTGCCAGCGGCCTTCGGCGCGGTCGCGGAGGGCGCGGTCAAGGCAGGTCGCGGCAGCAGCGGAAGCCCGTCGTGGCCGACGCGAAGTCGGGGGGCTTGAGGTCGCCCTGCTGCTCGCAGGCGAGGCCGGCGGCGACGTTGGTCTCG
>JAGQJJ010001338.1 GCA_020430675.1 Myxococcales bacterium | reverse complement strand
ACCGGCACCGGCCTGCTGACGGCCATGAGCGCCGAGCTGCTGACGTTCGTGTTCGCGGGCACCTGGATCGCCCTGTTCGCCCTGCTCATCGTCTGGCGCCGGGCGACGCGCCCGTCCCTGCACACCACGGCCTCGTTCGTCGCCCTCATCATGGGCCTGCTGGCCGCGGCCAGCGGCGGCGTGCTGCTGGGCCGGGCCTACGTCGTCGAGAACGTCCAGCAGGGCGTCGTGCTCGCCCGCACCTCCGTGCGCGCGGGCCCGGGCAGCGAGTACGCCCGGGGCGTCGTCCTGGCCGAGGGCGTGATGGTCCGGCTGCGGGGCAGCGACGGCGACTGGCGCCAGGTCACCCTGCCCGACGGCGCCGAGGGCTGGCTGCCGACGGCGGACGTGGGCGTCCTCGAGCGCCCCTGAGCGGCCGCCACCCGCCGGGCGGCCTGGGTGGATCCATGTTGCAGATCAACGACTTGCCGATGACGGACGCCGCGTACGACGCGGTGTGGGCCCTCAACGAGGCGGCGGGCGCCAACGCCCACATCCGCGGCGCCATCCAGCGCGCCCGGGATGACGCGCGGCGGCCCCACGGCGAGGTCGTCCGGCTGATCGCCACCCTCGATGGCACCCCGGTGGGCCACGCGGGGGCCTTCCCGCTGGTGTCCTAC
>JAGQJJ010001337.1 GCA_020430675.1 Myxococcales bacterium | reverse complement strand
CGGGACGGTGTGCAGGCTATGTCCGCGTTCTGGATGCGGACACCGGCAGGAGGAGCCGCTGATCGCGTGACCGTCGAATCGCCAAGTAAGACAAAGGGTGTATGTTGAAGCGACAACCAGCCGCTATAGTAGATGTGGGGTTTTGCGGAGGAGCGACGTGCCGTCAAGGCGCATACTGATCGTCGAGGACGAGCCGAACATCGTCGAGTCGCTCCGGTTCATTCTCGAGCAGGCGGGGTTCGTCATCGACATCGTCGCCGACGGCGGTTCGGCGCTCGATCGTCTGCGGGAAGGGGACTTCCAGGCGGTCGTGCTCGATGTGATGCTGCCCGGCATGAACGGCTTCGACGTCCTTCGCTCCATACGCGCCGACGGCAGGACGCGTGAAACGCCGGTAATCGTGCTGACGGCCAAGGGCCAGGCCAACGACCGCAAGACGGCCGAGGCGATCGGCGCTAGCGCGTTCATCACCAAGCCGTTCTCCAACGCGGAGGTCGTGGAGCGCGTGCGGGAGCTGTCGGGAGCCTGACGTGGAGCGGCCCGAACCGGACAGCCGCGCAACCCGCGACGCCGCGACGATCCTGCCGGTGCTGGCGATCGTGCTGCTCATGCCGCCCGTCATCCTGATTTTCTCCGCGCCGATCGTGGTGTTCGGCATTC
>JAGQJJ010001336.1 GCA_020430675.1 Myxococcales bacterium | reverse complement strand
CTCGTCCGATCTCGGACATCAAATCCGTTCTCACCAATCCGCGAAGAACCTCAAAAAAAGCCCCCGTCTGCTGGCGTGAACGTGCCAGGGCACACCAGGTACGCCGTTGATATGAATCAGCGCCCAGACCTTTCTCACCGTGCATGGGCGCTGAACGCAATCACGCCTGGCGGTGCATCGAACATCGTCACCGCCCACTGCGCGGCATAGAATCGAGGGCCGTATCGACGCGTGCCCCCATGCCAGATCTGAACCCCCAACAACACGCCGCGATGACTTACATCGACGGTCCCGTGCTGGTGCTCGCCGGCGCCGGCTCGGGCAAGACGCGCGTGGTGACGCGGCGCATCGCGCGGTTGCTGCGCGACGGCGTGCGCTCGCGCGAGATCCTGGCGCTGACGTTCACCAACAAGGCCGCCGGCGAGATGCAGAAACGCGTGCAGGAACTCGGCGGCGAGTTCGTGCGGGTGGCGACGTTCCACTCGGCGTCGGCGCGGTTCCTGCGCAGCGAGGGGCACCTGCTCGGCTTCCGCCCCGACTACACGATCTACGACACGCACGACCGCGACACGCTGCTCAAGGAGCTGATGGGCGACCTGCACGTGTCGACCACACAGGCCAAGCCGTCGATGGTCGGACAGTGGATCAGCCGGCTGAAGAA
>JAGQJJ010001335.1 GCA_020430675.1 Myxococcales bacterium | reverse complement strand
TTGGGCAGCCCCTCGCAGGTGCTGATGGCGGGCTCGGCGGCGCAGACCTCGGCGCTGCAGCCGCCGATGACGCAGTCGGCGTCCTGGCGGCAGGCGTTGTTCGCGCCCGTGCCCTCGAAGCGGTCGTACATCCGGTCGTTGGGATCCAGCTCGGCGCGCCGCCCGCACATGGGCGCGGGCTCGCACACCTGGTTCAGGCAGATCTCGTCGGCCGCGCAGTCGGCGTCCTGCTGGCAGTCGGGCGCAGGGCCCTCGCCGCAGTCGTCCCAGCTGACACAGACGTCGGTGTAGCAGCCGTTACGCACCTCGGGCACGGTGCCGCGGGGGCAGTCGGGGGCCACCCGGCGGCACATCAGCAGCGTGCCGTCGGCGTTGCAGACGCTGTCGTCGGCGTCGCAGATGCGATCGATGTCGGCGTCGGGGCAGCCCACGGGGGCCTCGCAGGCGGCCTCGCAGGCGGCCTCGTCGTCGAAGACCCGGCCCGCGCAGCCCTCGTCGCAGCCGCAGCCGCTGACGACGGCGCACTGGCCGTCGGCGCCCACGCCCCAGCCCAGCACGGCCTCGCAGGCGCCGAACTCACCGGGCCGGATGGGATCGCACGGGCTGGGCGGCGGCACCTGACAGGCCCCGTCCACGCAGCGCTCGCCCGGTGCGCAGTCCAC
>JAGQJJ010001334.1 GCA_020430675.1 Myxococcales bacterium | reverse complement strand
GGGCCGGAAGAGGGCGTCGTCCTTCCAGCCTTTAGGGTCGTACACATCCTCCGCCTGCGGAATGACGTTGAAGTCGCCCGCGAGGATGAACGCTTCCTCATTCGCCAGAAGCTTCTTCGCGTGTTTCTTCAGGCGCTCCAGCCATTTCAGCTTGTAGTCGAATTTGGGGCCCGGCGCCGGGTTGCCGTTCGGCGCATAAAGCCCGCAGAGGCGAACGGGCGCGGCATTGTCGGGGCAGATGAGCGCTTCGATATAGCGCGCCTGTTCATCGTCCTTGTCGCCGGGAAGGCCCTTCTTCAGATCGTCGATCGGATGCTTCGAGAGGAGGGCGACGCCGTTATAGGTCTTCTGGCCATGCACGGCGACATTGTAGCCAAGGTCTTCGAATTCGCTCGCCGGAAACTTTTCGTCGACGCATTTCAGCTCCTGAAAGACGACGGCGTCGGGTTTGGCGCGTTCGATCCAGTCGAGCGCGCGCGGCAGGCGCGTGTTGATCGAATTGACGTTGAATGTCGCGATTTTCACTTCGGTCTAGCCGGCCTTTTCGATGTCCTGCTTGAGGCGCTGGAGCGCGGCCCGGATATAGCCGGGCCAGAGCACGTTTACAATGAAGAGCACCGCCGGCTTGGTGAAGATCGACTTCGGCGTGAACGAATAAGTCC
>JAGQJJ010000132.1 GCA_020430675.1 Myxococcales bacterium | reverse complement strand
CGTCGGCGGCGGCTCGACCGAGCTGGTCGTCGGCCGCGGCGGCCGTCCGGTGCTGACCGCCAGCCTGCCGTTGGGCGCGCTGACCGTGTGCCGGCGCTGGCTGGGCGCCGATCCCATCGCGAGGCACCGGGTGCGCGCCGCGCGGCGCTTCATCGCTGGGGCCCTGCGCGCCCGGGCCGGCGCGGTCGAGCGCTTCGGCTTCACCGCCGCGGTGGGCACCGGCGGCTCGATTCAGCGCCTGGCCCGCATCGCCGCTGCGCTGAAGGGCGCGCCGACCGAAGACGTGCATGGCCACTTCCTCGACACCAAGGCGCTCGACGCGGTGGTCGAACGGCTGGTGCATGCCCGCACCCAGGCCGAGCGACTGGCCCTGCCGGGCATGGATCCCGACCGCGCCGATACCCTGCTCGGCGGGGCGCTGATCTTCCAAGCGCTGGCCCATCTGCTGCGCCTCGACGGCTGGCGAGTCTCGATGACCGCGCTGCGCACCGGGCTGCTGGTCGACACGCATCGCCGCGCGGTTGGGTAACATTCCGGACGCGGCAGGGGTACCATTCGGCAGCAGCATGAGAGGGGGACGATGATGGCAGGGCTGCTCGCTCGATATGCGCGCTGGCTGCACACCGGCTGGCCCGCCGGCACGGTGGAGAAGCTGCCGGTGGTGGCCGAAGACGGCTCGACCAACGTGCCCGGCGTTTATGTGGTGGGCGATCTCACCGGCATTCCGTTGCTCAAGTTTTCGGCCGACAGCGGCGCGCGCGCGGTGCAGCGCATCGCCGCCGACCCGGCCCTGGCCCGCGAGCGCAACGACGGCAACGAGGCGCTCGACGTGGCGATCATCGGCGCCGGCGTCTCGGGCGGCGCCGCGGCGATCGAGGCGAAGAAAGCGGGCCTCAAGTTTGCGATCTTCGAGGCGAATCAGACCTTCTCGACCATCAAGAACTTCCCCAAGGGCAAGCCGATCTACACCTATCCGACCGAGATGGTGCCGACCGGCGACCTGCAGTTTCACCATCAGGTCAAAGAGCCCCTGGTCGAAGACCTCGACGCCCAGCTCGCCGCCGCGGGCATCAAGCCCACGCAAATGGGCATCGACAAGGTGCAGCGCAAGGGCGGGCTCTTGTGGCTGCACCGCGCCGAGGGCGAGCCGATCGCCGCGCGGCGGGTGATCATCGGCATCGGGCGCAGCGGCAGCTTCCGCAAGCTGGGCGTGCCCGGCGAAGATCTGGACAAGGTCTTCAACCGCCTGCACGACCCGCAGGACTTCGCCGGCCATCAGGTGTTGGTGGTCGGCGGCGGCGACTCGGCGATCGAAGCGGCCATCGCGCTGACCGCGTGCGGCGCCGATGTGACGCTCAGCTATCGCAAGGCCGAGTTCGCCCGCCCAAAGCCCGACAACCTGGAGAAGCTCAATGAACTGCTGAGCGATCCGGCGGCCGAGACCGGCGTCGAAGAGCCCAGCTCCGAGCGCGTGACCACCGGCATCACCACCCAGATGCTGCCCAAGATCCACCCCACCGGCTCGCTGCGCGTCGAGCTGGGCAGCAAGTTGCGCCGGGTCGAAGCCGACGCGGTCGAGCTGACGCTGGCCGATGGCAGCGACGTGCGGCTGCAGAACGACGCGGTCTTCCCGATGATCGGCCGCGAGCCGCCGCTCGGCTTCTTCCGGCGCTCAAACGTGCGCATCACCGGCGAGTGGACGCCGGGCATGTGGGTCGGGCTGATCGCGTTCTTTGCCTTCTGCACCTGGATCTACCACTGGAAGAGCTATTACTGGTTCCCCGTCGAGGCGCTGAACCCGGCCAATTGGACGGCCAAGGTCAGCGAGTGGATCGGGGCGGCGGCCAATGACAAGACCACGCTGCTCTACACCGTGCTCAAGTCGGCGAGCGGGCCGAGCTTCTACTACACGCTGCTCTACAGCTCGACGATCACCATCTTCGGCATCCGGCGCATCCGACGGCGACCGACGCCTTATGTGAAATGGCAGACCATCACCCTGATGGCCATGCAATGGCTGCCGCTGTTCATCCTGCCCGAGATCATCCTGCCCTGGATGGGCCGCAACGGCTTCTTCAGCGACGGCGCCTTCCTCAAGCCGGTGGCCGACGCGCTGTTCGAGACGTACGACGGCGGCATCGGCGAGGAGCGGGCCTATTGGCGGGCCTACGGCTTCATCCTGGCCTGGCCGCTGATGGTCTACAACTGGTTCACCGACCAGCCGATCTGGGGCTGGCTGGTCCTGGGTGGCCTGCAGACCTTTGTCTTCCTGCCGCTGCTCATCCGGCGCTTTGGCAAGGGCGTGTACTGCGGCTGGATGTGCTCGTGCGGCGCGCTGGCCGAGACGCTCGGCGATACGCACCGCCACAAGATGCCGCACGGGCCGAAGTGGAACCGGCTGAACATGCTCGGCCAGGGCGTGCTGGCGCTGGCGCTGATCCTGATGGGGCTGCGCATCGTCGGCTGGATCTATCCCGACTCGTATATCGCCGGGCATTTCAGCGAGTGGCTCCAGGGCAAATCGCCGCTGAGCTACAAGTGGTTCGTCGACATCGCGCTCGCCGGCTTCCTCGGCGTCAGCTTCTACTTCCACTTCTCGGGCCGCGTCTGGTGCCGCTTCGCCTGCCCGCTGGCGGCGCTGATGCACATCTATGCGCGCTTCACGCGGTTTCGCATCTTCCCCGAGAAGAAGAAGTGCATCTCGTGCAATGTGTGCACCTCGGTCTGCCACCAGGGGATCGACATCATGAACTTCGCCAACAAGGGGCTGCCGATGGCCGACCCCGAGTGCGTGCGGTGTTCGGCCTGCGTGCAGAGCTGCCCGACCGGGGTGCTGCGCTTCGGGCGGCTGGGCCGCGGGGGCGCGGTGGTTTACGATCGCATCCCGGCGTCGCTGGTGCAGTTGCGGGAAGATTTGCAGCGGCTGCGCACCTGAAGGCGTCGCAAAAGACTGCGCAATGGCGCAACATCTTGCGCCACGTGCGTCACCAAACCGAAACATCTTGTTCGGGCGCTGGTTGAGACATGGTGCCCAATCATCGCCGCTCGGGCGCGCCGGCCGAGGTCCGCGGCCGGGCCCACCGCTTGCACAATGACCCGGACATGCCTGCTTGGAGGTCCATGATGGAAGGCCAGCGCATTCTGGTCGCGACCGATCTCTCGTCCCAGGCCGTGCCCGCGGCGCGCTGGGCGCATGACGCCGGACGCCGGTTGGGGCTGCCGGTGGTGGTGGTGCATGTCATCGAGCTGGACATGGCCGAGTGGCTGGCCGATCGAGCCGATTTTGCCATCTCGGAGGCCGAGCTGATCGAAGCACACCGCCGCGTTGAAGACTGGTACCACGTCGCCACCGGCATCCGGCCCTCGCGGGTCGACGCGCGGGTGGGCGGCTTTGTGACCGAGATGCAGAGCGCGGCCCGCGCCCATGACGCGGCGATGCTGGTCATGAACCGCACGGGCAAGAGCCGCGTGACCCAGGTGCTGGTCGGCTCGCGCGTGCAGCACCTGGCCAGCCGGCCGCCGTGCCCGCTGGTGGTGGTGCACCCCGCCCATGACTCGCTCGGCGAGGAGGGCCCGATCATCGCCGCGACCGACTTCTCGCCGGCCGGCCGGGCCGCGGGGCGCTTCGGCGCGCAGATCGCGCTGCGCCTGGGGGCGCGCTTCGAGCTGATCAACGCGGTGCGCGTGCCCCATTTTCCCGCGCTGGGCACCATCGACGGGCTGCGGCTGGCGCAGGTGACCGAGTTTGCCGAGGCGTCGCTCACCCGCGAGTTGGAGATGGTGCTGCGCGATCTGCCCGGCGTGGATGGGCACGCGATCAGCCGGCAGGGCGATCCGGTCGATGTGCTGATCGAGCACGATACGCAGCATCAGGGGCGCCTTCTGGTGCTCGGACAGACGGGGTACATGCTCAAGCTGGCCGAGCTGCTCGGCAGCGTGGCCCGCGGGGTGATTCATCACCTTCCCGGAACGGTGTGCATCGTGCCGCCGGTGCGCCCGGACTCGGCGGGCGACGCGGACGAGCTGGCGGCCTGATCGGGCGACCACGCCCGGCAATCAGGGCGCGGTGGGGGCCTCGGCCGGGGGCGCGGGCGCCTCAGCGGGCGCCGGTGGGGCCTCTGGCGGGGCTTCGGTGGGCGCCGCCGGGGCCTCAGCGGGCGCCTCGGCCGGCTTGGGGAAGTGGGCGTAGGTCTTCAGCAGCGCGCGCCAACGGTCGTGGAAGAAGATGAACCCGTCGAAGCGCAGGCCCAGCGTCTCGCCCGGCCGCTGCAAACGCACGGTGTACATCGGCAGCCGCTTGACCATCGCGTCGAGCATCTTCTGCGCGCCAGGCGTGGTGCGGCCGGGATAGGCCGGCCCCACCTGCTCGACGGTGACCTCGGTCAGCCCCTTGCCCACCCGCTCGATCAAGATGCCCGGCGCCTCGCGGCGCAGGCCGCTGGCGACCACGTCGTTGTAGCCGGCGAAGGCAGCGTTGCCGACCTCGGAGCCGAACAGCTCGACCAGCTCGTCGCGCGTCAGCAAGTAGCCTTCGAGCAGACGGGCGATGGTCGCTTCGTCGCCCTGCTTGGCCGCGGCCACGATCTCGTTGAACGTCACCTGAAGCGTCAGCGGGTCGGAGGGCCCGGTCGGCGTGGTGTGGGCCGACTCGGGCGCTTCGAGGGGTCCGCAGGCCCCGGCGAACAACGCCAGGGCCAGCAGGGCGCGGGCGGGCCATCGGATCATCGGCGACGCCGCCCCACCGCGAGGCCGAGCATGCCGAAGACCAGCCACCAGAAGGCGCCGGGCAGCTGGCTGCCGCCGCCGACGTTGACCGTGCAGCCGTCCTCGAACAGGCCGGTGCCGCTGACCTCGGCCACCGCGCCGTCGGCGGTGACGATGCCGGAGTCCTGTACCGGCACGAAGGCGTCGGGCAGCTGGTTGTCGTCGGACGGGTCGAACGGGTCGTGGCCGTTGGCCAGCTCGTCGCCGTCGTTCTCGCCGCCGTCGTCGGTGTCGGCGTCGCGCGGGTCGGTCTCGTTGTCGACCCGGCCCCAGACCCCGTCGTGGTCGGCGTCCTCCACGCCGTCTTCGAGGCCGTCCCCGTCGGTGTCGCGGTTGTTGGGGTCGGTCTCGACGCCCTGCTCATAGATGCCGTTGCGGTTGGTGTCTTCGATGCCATCGGTGAGGCCATCCCCGTCGGTGTCGGGGTTGCGCGGGTCGGTCTCGCCGTCGACGGGGCCCCAGATGCCGTTGAGGTTGGCATCCTCTTCGCCGTCTTCGAGGCCGTCACCATCGGTGTCGCGGTTGCGCGGATCGGTCTCGCCGTCGTCAAACGAGCCGTCCTGGTCGACGTCTTCAACGCCGTCGAGCAGGCCGTCGCCGTCGGTGTCGGGGTTGAGCGGGTCGGTGCCGAAGGAGAGCTCCAGGCCGTCGGTCAGGCCGTCGACGTGGCAGTTGTTGCAGGAGAAATCGCCGAACTTGCTGATCGCCGCGTCGTTGAAGATGCGCTGGCCTTCGCGCACATCGGGCGGCGTGGGATCGGCGCCGACGATGACCGCCACCGGCGTGCCGCCCGCGCGGTCGAGCGCGGTCAGCGGCCAGCCATACAGCGCGTTGTCGAGCCAGGCGTAGGTCCAGACGCGGTCGGCGGCGAAGACCAGGCCGCGCGGGTCGTGGCCGACCGGCACGCGGGCGCGCTCGGCCAGCGTGTCGATGTTGAGCGCGAGCAGCGCCTGACCCGCAGAGAGGCTGGTGATGAGCAGGCGGCCGTCGGGCGAGGCAGCGACGGTGTAGGGGTTGGGCGCCGGCCCGGCCGAGCCGGGCTGCTCGTCGAGGTCGACTTCGTGCAACCGCGCGCTGCCCGGGTCGTCGGCGGCGCCGAAGATCTCGACCAGCGCGTGCGCCTGGGCGCGGCTGTCGGCGTTGACCGTGGCGATGTCGTTGTGGGCGTGGGTGACCGCGGCGATGAGGCGGTCGGGGTCGGCCGGGTCGCGCCAGAGCCCGCGGATGAGCGTGCCGATCTCGGGCACGAAGCCGACCAGCGCAAAGCGATCGGTGTCGATGACCGCCAGGTCGCGGCGCATGAACTCGGGCGGCGGACCATCCTGGCGCAGCCCGCGCGGGTGGTCGTTGCTGGAGACAAACGAGGCCACGTAGAGGCGGTGGCGTTCAGCATCGAAGACCATCTGGCGCGGGTCGCGACCGACTTCGACGCGGCCGGTGAGCGTGCCGGTGCGCAGGTCGAGGCGCACGACCGCGTCTTCACCGCCGAGCACGACGTAGGCCACCGGACCGCCGGCATGCGCGGCGTCCACGGCCAGCGCTGCGGGCTCGTTGCCCACGTGCACCGCGTCGATCAGGCGGCCGGCGTCGACGTCGAGGAAGCCCACGCTGTCGCGGCCGGTCTGCGCGACCAGCAGGCGGCGCGCTTCGGGCCACCAGGCGAGCGAGGTGGGCCACGCGCCGGTGGGGATCAGCGCGCCCGGTGACGCGCCATCGGCTCGCAAGCGCACCGGCTGCAAGGCGTTGGAGGTGGGCGTCGCCACATAGACCAGATCGGGTGCGACCAGCGCCAGCGGCTCAACCGGCGTGTAGTTGTAGTTGAGGAAGGTGTCGGAATCGAGCAGGTCGTCGCGCACGCGGACGCGCAGGCGGTCGCCGCCGCGGGCGAACGTCCACTCGCCCACGCGGTCGGGCGTGAAGCGGTCGCTCAGCGGCGCCGCCGCGTCGGGGGCGGGCCGGGTGAGCAGCGCGACCGGGCAGGGATGGTCGTTGCCCCAGAACGCGAGGTAATCGTCGCCGGCAAAAAAGAGCGTCTCGCCCAGGGGCAGCTCGATCGCGTAGTTCGTCGGCTGACCCGGCCCCTGGCAGGTCGGCGGCGCCGCGTCGGGGGGCAGCGCGGCGTCGGGCTGGGGCTCGATGATGCCCCGGTCGTGCGGCGGTGGGTCTTGATCGGGGCGGCCGGCATCGGTGGGCACAACCGGTGGGCCGCGATCCGGGGTCGCGACCGGCGGCCCCCGATCCGACGACGGATCCGCAGGCAGAACGGGATCTTCCCCGTCGGCCACGCATCCACAAAGCAACAGCGCGCACATCGTCTTGAGCAATTGTCCCATCGCGACTCTCCCGGACCCGAGTAGTTTCTCCTTGATCAATGACGCGGAGCGAGCCATTGGTGCAAATGACAAGGCGTACATCGGCGCCTTTGGCATGAGAAGGACCAGGTCGTGAGCAGCAAGCCGGTCATCGACGACCAGATTCTTGAGGACTGTTACCTCGGGGACGCGGAGCTGATCGCTGAAGTGGTGCAGGTCTTTGTCGAGCAGGCCGACGGGCAGTTGGCGGCCGTGGTCGACGCGGCGCGACGACGCGACGCCGACGCGATCAGCAAAACAGCGCATAAGCTCAAGGGCGGGCTTTTGACCATCGGCGGCGCAGCCGCGGCTGATCTGGCGCTTCAGATCGAGCAGATGGGCCGCACCCAGTCGCTCGATGGGGTGCAGGTGCTGGCGCGTTCGTTGAGCACCGAGATGGATCGGCTGATCGAAGCCTTCCGCGCCCGCGGACTGATCTGACTCGACGCCCGCCAAGCGCAACATCACGCCGATTGCCCGCCATTCGCCGCCCGCGAGGGCCGGCGTAGCCGTTCCCCAATCAGCAGTGGGCGTCGGGGGTGCCTGCTTCAAAACACGGACGCCCCGACCGGGGCCGGGGCGTTTGCCTGTCACGCGCGGCCGACGAGGCCCATCAACCCAGATCAGAAGTTGTCGTCGGGCAAACCCGCTTCGAAACACAAGCGCCCCGACCGAGGCCGGGGCGCTTGCCCGTCACGCGCGGCCAAAGAGGCCCCGCGGACGCGGTGAACCCGAATCAGAAGTCGTAATCGGGCATGCCGCCACCGCCGCCGGCGGGGGCATCCTTCTTCTTGTCCTCGGGCTTGTCGGCGATGAGCGCCTCGGTGGTGATCATCAGGCCGGCGACGCTCGCGGCGTTCTGCAGGGCGTGGCGCACGACCTTGGTGGGGTCGATGACGCCGAAGGCCAGCATATCGCCGTACTCTTCGGTGGCCGCGTTGAAGCCGTAGGCGCCCTCGTGCTCCTTGATGCGCTGCACCACGATGCTGCCGTCAACACCCGCGTTGCGGGCGATCTGGCGGAGGGGCTCTTCGACCGAGCGCTTGATGATGTTCACGCCGAACTGCTGCTCGCGCACCAGGTCGAGGGCGTCAAGCGCGCGCGCCGAGCGGATGAGGGCCACGCCGCCGCCGGGCACGATGCCCTCTTCGACGGCCGCGCGGGTCGCGTGCAGGGCGTCCTCAACGCGGGCCTTCTTCTCCTTCATCTCGGTCTCGGTGGCCGCGCCGACCTTGATCACCGCCACGCCACCGACGAGCTTGGCGAGCCGCTCCTGCAGCTTCTCCTTGTCGTAGTCGCTGGTGGTGGTCTCGATCTGCTTGCGGATCTGGCCGACCCGACCCTCGATCG
>JAGQJJ010001333.1 GCA_020430675.1 Myxococcales bacterium | reverse complement strand
CTGTAGAACAACTGTCCCGTCTTTGAGCCGACCTAAATTCCCGCATCCTCAAACGTATCGGTTGCCATCGCCTCGCGCAGAATTACCAAATGCGCCTTATCCGGCAATCCTTTTGTGAGCCGCGTCCACGACTCGCCCGCATCCCGGCTGCGCCACACAGAGAACTTCCCGTCCACACTCATGCGATATTCATCGCTTTCCTCAAGCGCCACATAGATCGTTCGCGGGTCAGTGGGATGCACAGCGATCGGAAAACCAAAACGCGCAGGGAGCTTGCCGTCACCAATATCAACCCAATCGTCACCGGCGTTGTCGCTGCGATACACGCCGCAATGGTTCTGCTGATACAACACATTTGGGTTCGAAGGGTGCATCGTTATCTTATGCACACACTGACCAAATTCCGGAAACTTATCAGGCATGAAATCGGCGCGCACATTCTTGTTGTACGGTTTCCACGTCTGCCCGCCATCATCGGTGCGGTAGCAGCCCGCCGCCGAAACAGCAATGTACATTCGGTTTTCATTTGTTGGATCGAGCAGGATCGTATGCAGACACAAACCGCCCGCGCCGGGGTTCCACTGTCCGCGATGCGGATGGTCATAAAGAGACTCGTTCAATTCCCATGTTTCGCCGCGGTCTTTGGATATAAACAGGGATGCG
>JAGQJJ010001332.1 GCA_020430675.1 Myxococcales bacterium | reverse complement strand
GACCAGAAGCTGGACCAGGCGCGGTTCACCGCGAAGCCCGAAGCCGTGCCCACCCGGGAGCGCCTGACGTTCCTGTTCAGCGACACGACCGACGCCGCGGCCAGCCTCGACCTGGACTGGGCCGGCACCCGCGTGCGCCTGCCCATCACCGTGGCCACGGCCGCCAACGCCAAGGCCAACATCGGCGACTTCAGCAAGAAGTCGAGCCGGGCCCTGGCCAACGCCGCCCGCTACCTCGCCGATGACGCGAAGGACGTGGACGGCGCCCTGAAGCTCATCGACTCCTCCCTCGCCGTCGACGTGACGTGGTTCAACACCTGGCTCAAGGCCGACTTCCTGGCTCGCAAGGGCGACAAGAAGGCCGCGCTGGCGCTGGCCGAGAAGGCCTACGCCCTCGGCAAGGACGACAAGGGCTTCTTCTACAAGGATCGCGTCGAGAAGGCCCTCAAGGACTGGAAGTAGCCGCCCGCACCGCCCGCACGCAGGCGTGGTGGAGGGCGTGCCCGGCGCGGTGCGCCACCACCCGCGCCTGCAACCACTCGCCCAGCAACGCCAGATCCCCCAGTAGATCCAGTAGCTTGTGCCGGGCCGGCTCGTCCGGCCCCCGTAGGCCGCCCGGGTTCAGGCACCGCCCTGCGTCGTCGAAGACCACCGTGTTCGCCA
>JAGQJJ010001331.1 GCA_020430675.1 Myxococcales bacterium | reverse complement strand
TCCTTCCCCGTGGCTCCATCGTCCACCATTCCGCCAACGAGGTGACCTCCGGCGATCGGAGCGGAAAGGCCCGCCAGGCCATCCTGCAGGGCATGGGCGTTCACCGCGGCTTTGCCGACCTGAGTGTCCTGTCCGGCGGCCGGGTGCTGTTCCTCGAGGTCAAGAGCGCAACCGGTCGCCTGAGCCCGGCGCAGGCGGACTTCCGTGACGCCGTCCAAGACCAGGGGGTCTCCTGGGCGTTGGTGCGATCGGTCGATGACGCGCTGGGCGCCCTGGCCGAGCATGGGTTCACCACGAGAACCGCGACGACCCTCTCGGGGAGGAAAACCCGATGAGCCATTACGCAACCAACTGGGCCATCCTCCAGCGCGGGCTGAAGCCCGCTACCAAGATCGTGCTCTGGCACCTCTGCGACCGCCACAACCCCGATTTCGGATGCTTCCCGACACAGGTGCGCCTGGCGGCCGACGCCGAGATGTCCGTCTCATCACTGAACGATCATCTCGCGAAGCTCGAGGAGGCAGGGCTGATCCGGCGCTACCGCTCCCATGACCCCCGGACCCACCGGCGTCTGGCGACGCGCTACATCCTCGGCTTCGAGATGGACGTTTCCGAGGGTCCTACGCCAGAGGCCGGAGATGACGATGTCGGGCCGGAAGGCGGCG
>JAGQJJ010001330.1 GCA_020430675.1 Myxococcales bacterium | reverse complement strand
CTTTGGCTGAGGTTGCTGCCTTGACGAATGGTGACGTTGGTGGCGAAGTCGCCCTCGTCCAATTCCGGGATGAACTCGCCGCCCAGCCGGTTGAACACGAACAGCGCAACGGCCATCAGCACGACGGCTCCCGCGACGGCGAAGCGACGATGGCGAAGCAGCCCGCGGAGTTTCGGCGCGTACCAATCCTGCAGGTGGTGCATCATGCGCTCGCTCCAGCTTTCGCCTTTGGGAACATCCTTGTGCAGGAAGATGGAGACGGCCCAAGGCACGTAGGTAAGGCTCAGCAATAGCGCACCGATGATGGCGAAGCTTACCGTGAAGGCCATCGGGCGGAACATCTTGCCTTCGATGCCGATCAGCGCGAAAATGGGCACGTACACGATGAGGATGATCACTTGGCCGAAGACGGCGCTTTTCATGATGCCGCCCGCTCCGCGAATGGTCTCCGTGTCCAGTTCCGCTCCAGTGAGCCGCTTGCCCGCGTAGCGTTGGTGCAGCGCGAACATCATCCCTTCCACCACGATCACCGCGCCGTCCACGATGAGACCAAAGTCCAATGCGCCCATGCTCATCAGGTTGGCACTTTGCCCGGCGAGCACCATGCAGCCGATGGCGAAGAGCAGCGACATTGGGATCACGCTGGCCACGATGAGGCCCGCACGCCAGTTGCC
>JAGQJJ010001329.1 GCA_020430675.1 Myxococcales bacterium | reverse complement strand
ATCCGGGCGCTGCTTGACCTTGCTCCGAAAACGGCCCGCCGGATCAATACGGATGGCACAGAAGAAGATGTGCCGCTCGAGACAGTCGTCGCCGGTGACAAACTGCGCGTCCGCCCGGGAGAAAAGATCCCGGCCGACGGTGTCGTCCTTGAAGGACGCTCCTCCATCGACGAGTCGATGGTGACGGGCGAATCCATGCCTGTCACCAAATCGGTGAATGACCGGGTGATCGGGGCAACGGTCAACCAGACCGGCAGCCTCATTGTTGAGGCGCAACGCGTTGGCAGCGAGACCATGCTCTCGCAGATCGTCCATCTCGTGGCAGAGGCGCAGCGCAGCCGCGCGCCCATCCAGCGCCTTGCTGACCAGGTGTCAGGCTGGTTCGTTCCAGCGGTGATCGTGATAGCCATTGCGGCCTTCTTCGGATGGCTGATGTTCGGCCCGGAGCCTGCCTTCTCCTACGGTCTCATAGCGGCCGTCTCGGTGCTGATCATAGCCTGCCCCTGCGCGCTTGGTCTTGCCACGCCGATGTCAATCATGACCGGTGTCGGAGCCGGGGCGCGCGCTGGCGTTCTGATCCGGAATGCCGAAGCGCTCGAGCGTATGGAAAAAGTGGATACGTTACTGATCGACAAGACCGGAACCCTCACGGAAGGGAAGCCAGCTCTTGTTGCCATCGACATG
>JAGQJJ010001328.1 GCA_020430675.1 Myxococcales bacterium | reverse complement strand
GCGGCCCACCTGCGCTAAAGCTTCGGTGGACAGGCTGGTAACTGACAACTAGATCAAGGGGAATCCCTACAATAAATTCACTCCCTTTGCCCACTTCACTTGACACCTTGATCGTTCCGCCCATCAACGACACCAGTTCCTTCACCAACGCCAATCCTATCCCTGTGCCCACCTCTTTGTGGGCTTCGCTTACCTGGTGGAAGCGCTCGAAGATCTTTGCCTGCTGGCCCTCCGGAATGCCTATGCCCGTGTCTTTTACCGTTAGACACAAAATATTGGCATCAAGGCTCAAGGCAGAACTTACCGCAACTGTTCCCCCAGAGGGCGTGAACTTGATGGCGTTGTTGACCAGGTTGACCAGTATCGTCTCCAGCTTGTCTTTATCGAACCATGCCTGTCGGTCCTCCATGGGAACTTCCACCGTCAGGACTATCCCTTTTTGCCGTGCCAACGACTCAAATGAACTTGCAATAGCCCGAACAAATGAATACACCTCGCCTTCCGACTTCTCCACCTTTAAAGTGCCCGATTCTAATTTCGCCAGGTCAAGCAACTGGTTGATGAGCCTAAGCAACAGGTCGGAGTTCCGTTGAATCAGCTTGAGCCGTTCATTGGTTTTACCATCATTGCCATACTCATCCAACATATCGGCAACCGGACCTTTAATAAGTGTTAAAGGTGTTC
>JAGQJJ010001327.1 GCA_020430675.1 Myxococcales bacterium | reverse complement strand
CGCCGAGGTCAGGGGTGTTCGCTGGGCGTCCATGGGCGTCTCGCTTCGTTCACGGGTCCAGGGTGAGTCGATGTACCGATCGGTAAGCTGGGTGCTCCGGCGGCGAGGACTCCCGACAAATTGTACCTATCGGTACATTTCATTGAGATCCTACGGGCAGAAAGGCAAGAATGTCCCGATCGGGACACTTCCTGAACGTCCTGCACCGGCCGTGAGGGCTGCGGCGCCGGAATTCCGGCGCCCTCGGAAGCCCTGATTTCAGGGATTTGAGATGTTCTCGCCCTCGTCCACGGGCTGGTGGCACTTCTTGTACTTCTTGCCGCTGCCGCACCAGCACGGGTCGTTGCGACCGGGGCGCTCATCCCGGGACGTGAGCAAGGTGAGCGGAGAGGGAGGCTCGAGGGGCGGTAGCTCGATGGAGTCGTCTGGCTCGTCGTCGGGCTCCCAGAACCCGACGTCCTCCCCATCGAGCTCGTCCGGGTCGTCATCCAGCTCGTCGAAGTCCCACTCGGGGAACAGGCCACCGCCGTAGGGCCTGTCCGGCAGGGCCAGCGCCTCGGCGGCGAGCTGGTCGGGGGACCTCTCCTCGGGCCGGTCGGCAAGCTCCGGAGACAGACCCAGGCGACGGAGCTCCTCGTGCGGAACGCTGCCACCGAGCCGATGGATGGCCTCGATCACGTCGCGGAGCCTGGC
>JAGQJJ010001326.1 GCA_020430675.1 Myxococcales bacterium | reverse complement strand
GTTGTTGTACATAGTGGTGACCGGCGAAGGGAGTACAGCGACATCAGACTGGTCGGTCATACGATACGCCAGGGAAAATGACCAAAGCGTGGTACGGCGTCGTCAGCCATGCGACAGGGATACGAAAGGTGGTGCCGACACGTCACCACCAAAACCAGCCATGGCTGCCGGCGACTGCGCCGGCGATAGTTACCAGGCTCAGCATGAGTAGCACCCAGTGCATGAATTGCATGACTGCAAACACGCGTTGCGGATTGATTGCCGCCTGGCGCAAGAATAACCGTCGCAGCACCAACGGCTCGAGCACGAACAGCATCAGCGTGAACAGCACCCAGACCAGCACCATCGTATGCATCCACCAGAACGACGGCAGGGTGAAGCGCTCCCAGGCATTGAGTCGGTGGATCATGTAGAAACCGCTCAGCCCGGTGACCAGTGTTGTCACCCGCGCCTGCCAGGCAAAGCGGTGCTCGATGCTTTCGAACAGCGCGATCCTGTCGTCGGCGCTCGCCAGTCGCTTTACTGCCGGCAGGATGACAGTCGTCACCATCGCGACGCCGCCGATCCATAATACAACGCCCAAGACATGGAGTACGCGGGCCAGGCCCATCTCTATCATTGCCATATCTCAAGTTGGCCGGACATGCGGTCCCTGGATAACCCCTTTACAACGAGAGCCCTGCAGCCTGCAGGCA
>JAGQJJ010001325.1 GCA_020430675.1 Myxococcales bacterium | reverse complement strand
GGCTTCGGCGGCGGCGGTGCCACCGTGTTCGATGTCGCCCTGATGCGCGAAACCGTCGGCCCGGACATGGGCATCAAGGCATCGGGCGGGGTGCGCACTGCGGCCGACGCCAAGGACATGATCGCCGCCGGCGCCACGCGTATCGGCGCCTCCGCCGGGGTGGCGATCGTCAGCGAAGCAGAAGGAGCTGGTGGTGGCACAGGGTATTGACCTGCGGTCCTACGTCTTCCTCGACAGCCTGCAACCCCAGTTGACGAGCTATATCGGCAAGACCTCGCGCGGCTTCCTCCCGGTGCCCGAGATGGCCTCGCTCTGGGTCGAGATCTCGCCCGGCATCGCCATCAACCGGATCACCGACACCGCGCTCAAGGCCACGACCGTGGTGCCGGCGGTTCAGGTCGTCGAGCGCGCCTTCGGTCTGCTCGAAGTTCACGATACCGATCAAGGTGAGGTGCTCTCGGCGGGCGCTGCGATTCTGAACTTCCTCGAGCTGGAGGAGTCACAACGGCTCAAACCGAAGCTGATGACCAACCAGATCATCCGCTCCATCGAGCCGTACCAGGCGCAGCTGATCAATCGCAACTCCGCCGGAATGATGATCCTGCCCGGCCAGTCGCTGTTCATTTTGGAGACGCAGCCCGCCGGATACGTGACCTTCGCCGCCAACGAGGCAGAGAAGGCCGCCAACATCTCGCTG
>JAGQJJ010001324.1 GCA_020430675.1 Myxococcales bacterium | reverse complement strand
TATACCCAGCAAGGGCCGGCGACACGCGCCATCGGGCGTCTCACCGTCATCGCCGACCAGTTCAGCACGCTGGGCACCGAGCCGACCGGCACGCTGACGTTGATGGCGGGCGTGCTCAAGGGGCAGGTCGACGAGGGCATCGCCGCCTTCGAGGCCTCTGGTTCGGCCACGGTGATGGCCGGTCTGCTCAACGTCAACTGCAACGCGATGACCATTGCAGGCGGCGTCGATGAGGAGGGCGCCATCCAGCCGGCCTCGCTGAGCGCCTGGCTGGCCGGACTGCTGCTGCTCAACCCCAAGATGCTGACCTTTCCCGCGGTCAAGGCGCTCGATCCCATCGTCGGCCTCGACTTCCACTTTCTGCTCCCTTCGCTCACCCCGATCCCGCTGCCGCCCCTGCCGCCACAGCCGTTCCCCACGCCTTTCATGGGCCCGATCCTGACGGGCATTCATCCCACGGTGCTGGTCAACTTCCGGCCTGCGGCGGTGGCCAACTCGATCGCGCTCAGCTTTCACATGCCACCGCTGCCCTGGCCGTGGGTGCCTTTTCCCTCGGGCAGCCTGCTCAAGACCCTGGTGCTGACGCTGATTCAGATCCCCTTCTCGATCGTGCTCAACACCGTCAAGGCCGGCTTGCAGTCGATGCTCGCCGAGAAGGTGCCGGCGCTCCGGTCCGGCTTTGTCGGCGACTTCCTCA
>JAGQJJ010000131.1 GCA_020430675.1 Myxococcales bacterium | reverse complement strand
CGGGCGCGACCGAGGTCGTCAGCCTCGGCACCGGCAACTCGTGGAATACCCGCGAGTTTTTCGAGACCGAGTACCGCATCATCAAGAGCCGCAAGGTGGCCGCCATCGTCGTCGAGCGCCTGGGGCTGGCCCATGACCTCGACTTCCTCGGCGTCACCGCCCTCGATGACCCAGAGCAGCGGGCCCGCGCGCTCGAGACGGCCGATCCGGTCTCGAAGCTGGTCAGCCGCATCTCGGTCGACCCGGTCTCCGAGAGCCGCGTGGTGCTGATCAAGGTGCGCGACACCGACCCCGAGCGCGCCGCCAGCATCGCCGACGCGCTGGCCCTGGCCTACGCCGACCAGAACGTCAACCGCAAGGTCTCGGCCGCCACCGAGGCGGTCACCTGGCTTGACACGCAGGCCAAGGCGCTCAAGGGCGAGCTCGACGCCGCCGAAGACGCGCTTCTGGCGTACAAGCGCGAGAACGGCATCCTGGGCGCCTCGCTCGCCGACCGGCAGAACCTGGTCGGCCTCGACCTGCAGGACGCCCGCCGCCAGCATCGCGAAGCCCACCGCGAGACCAGCCGCCTCAAAGCGCGCCTCGACCAGATCGTGCGCCTCGACCCCGTCGAAGCGTCGACCAGCGTCGACGAAGTGCTGCAAAACGGCCTCGTGCAGCGCCTCAAGGAGCAGCGGGTCGCGTTGCAGAACGAGCGGTCCGAGCTGCTCAAACGCTACCTCGACAAACACCCCGACGTGCTGGTCGTCGACCGCAAGATCCAGCGCGTCGAGCGGTCGCTGGCCGAAGAGGTCGCCGGCATCCGTCAGGCCCTCAAGCGCGACCATGACGCCGCCCGCGAGACCGAGAAGGAGCTGGCCACCGAAGTCCGCGCCCTGGAGACGCAGTCGCGCGAGATGCAGGCCCACGAGCTGACCTACCGGCGCCTTGAATCGCAGGTCGAGAGCAAGAAGGCGCTGCACACGCAGATGCTCATGCGGCTCAAAGAAGCGCAGTTGCAGGCCGAAGCGCGCGCCAACAACGTGCGTGTGCTCGACCCCGCGCTGGTGCCGCGCAGCCCGTCCAGCCCGCGCCTGCTCTTGAACCTGGCCGTCGCCGCGGTGCTCGCGCTCATGGGCGGCATTGGCCTCGCGTTCCTCGTCGACCGCCTCGACCAGACGGTCAAGACCCAGGAGCAGCTCGAAGCCTTCGGCCTCACCTTCCTGGGCATCATCCCATCGATCCGCGGCCTGACCGGCGGCCTGTTCAAGAGCGGCAACGGCAACCCCGACCGCTACGTGCTCGAAAACCCCAACAGCACCGCCGCCGAGTGCGTGCGCACCATTCGCACCAACCTGTTGTTCATGGCGCCCGAGCGCGCGCTGCGCAGCATGCTCATCACCAGCGCCGGCCCGCGCGAGGGCAAGACGACCACCTGCGTCAACATCGGCGCCACCATGGCGTTGTCCGGCAGCCGCACGCTGCTCGTCGACAGCGACCTGCGCCGCCCGCGCATGCACCATATCTTCGGCATGAAAAACGACCGCGGGCTGACCAACCTCATCCTCGACCCCGACGCCGACCTGAGCGCGCTGGTGCAGCCGGGCGGCGTCGACGACCTGCACATCATGTGCAGCGGACCGCTGCCACCCAACCCCTCGGAATTGCTGCACACGCAAGGCTTCCGCCGCGCGCTTGACCGGCTGCTTGAGACCTATGACCGGGTCATCTTCGACAGCCCGCCGGTGCTCGCGGTCACCGACGCCCAGATCCTGGGCCAGCAGGTCGACGGCGCGGTGTTGGTGGTGCGCGCGGGCGAGACCAGCCGCGACATGCTGCGCAAAGCGACGCGGCTGTTGACGGACGTGAACGTGAACCTGCTCGGCGGGCTGCTCAACGACCTCGACGTGAACCGCCGGGGCTATGGCCAGTACGCCTACCAGTACTACCGGCGGCACGGGCATTACGCCGCCGAGGAGTCCTGACGCGAATCAATCGCCCAGCAGATAGGCGAAGATCAGTGGGGCCACGATCGAGGCGTCGGACTGGATCATGAACTTGGGCGTGTCGACGTCGAGCTTGCACCAGGTGATCTTCTCGTTGGGCACCGCGCCGGAGTAGCCGCCGTACGAGGTGACCGCGTCCGAGATCTGGCAGAAGTAGCCCCACATCTTGAGATCGTCCATCCGCAGATCCTGAATCAGCATCGGCACCGTGCAGATGGGGAAGTCGCCCGCAATGCCGCCGCCGATCTGGAAGAAGCCCACGCTCGGCGAATCATTGTCCTGGTTGCAATTGGCCAGGTACCACTTCGCCAGCCGCTCCATCTGCTCGGTGCCGGTGATCACGCAGTTGTGATGGGCCACGTTGCCCTTCCAGACCTGGCCGGCAAACATGTTGCCGGTGGTGCTGTCCTCCCAGCCCGGGGTGATGACCGGGATGCCCTTCTCCTTGGCGGCGAGCATCCAGCTATCGGTGGCCGGGGCCTGGTAATGCACCTTCGGGTCGAGGTCGTCGAGCACCTGGAAGAGAAACTCGGCGGGGCTGTAGCGCTTGCCCTCGGCGCACGCCTTGGCCCAACGCTGGGTGAGGCGATGCTCGATATGCCGCATGACCGTCTCAGGAATGCACGTATCGGTCACCCGATTCATCCCGCGGTCAAGCAATGCTTTTTCGGCCTCGGTTGAGAGCGAACGCCAATCGGGAATGACCTCATAGTCATTGATGGCGGTGAGCTGGAAGATGTCTTCCTCGAGGTTGGCGCCGGTGCACGAGATGGCGTGCACCCTGTCGGCCCGGATGAGCCGCGAGAGCGTGCGGCCGATGCGCGCGGTGCTCATCGCGCCGGCGAGCGTGACCAGCATCTTGCCACCGGCGGCCAGATGCGCCTCCCAGGCGCGGGCGGCGGCGACCGTCTCGCGGCTGTTGAAGTGGAGGAAATGATGATCCATGAAGGCACGGACGCTGCTCATCGGCTGCTCCTCGGGTTGGGCGGGCTGGCCGCAAAGACGCCGCATCTTGGTCACCTCGCCCCGCGGGATCAAGACCTCTTGACGCCACCGGGCCCGCCCGCTCGAATCGCCTCATGACGCCGCGCTACGACAAGCTGCTCGTCTTGGACCTGGACGAGACGCTGATCTACGCCACGCGCCGGCCCGAGGCGGTGAGCCGTACCCCCGAGGCCGAGATCGACGGCTACTCGGTGTACCGGCGGCCGCATCTCGATTCATTCCTGGGCGCCATGTTCGAGTGGTTTCGCGTGGGCATCTGGACGTCTTCGGGCGCGGGCTATGCCGCCGACATGATCGATTGGCTGGGCGTCGGGCCGCAGCTCGAGTTCATGATGTCGCTGCCGCATTGCGAGCCCTGGTTCGACCCCGAGAGCGCGCGCTGGGTGGCTTCGAAGCCGATCGCGACGCTGGTGCGCATGGGTTTTGCGCCCGCGGGCATCCTGGTGGTCGACGATACGCCGCGCAAGCTGCGCTACGACTACACGCACCTGGTGCCCATCCTGCCGTTCACCGGCCAGCGCCATGACGAAGAGCTCAAAGCGCTGCTCTGGTTTCTTGAGAGCCTGGGCCGCGAGACCGATGTGCGGCCCATATCGAAGCGCGGCTGGCGGCCCCACGCGGAGTTCGAATGACCGATTCGGGGCGCGGGCGGGCGCTGACGCTCAAGACGCTGGCCCTCGCTTCGGGGCAGGCCCTCACCGCGCTGTCGACCCTGCTGGCGACGGCGGTGCTGACGCGCGCGCTCTCGGTCGACGAATACGCCACCCATCGTCAGGCGCTGATGATCTATGGCGTGGCCGCGCCGCTCTTGATGTTGGGGCTGCCCAAGGCGCTGTTCTTCTTTTTGCCGGGCGAGACGCGGCGGGCGCGGGCGGTGATCGTCGAGAACCTCATCCTGCTGACGCTGGGCGGCCTGGTCTTTGCGGTGGCGTTGCCGCTCGGCGGTGCACGGTTGGCCGCCGCGCGCTTTGAGAACCCGGGGCTGGCCGAGCCGCTCTTGCTGATGGCGCCCTATGCGCTGTGCCTGGCGCCGGTGGCGGCGCTGGGCGCGTGCCTGACCGCGACCGACCGCGTGGGACCGCTGCTGCGGTTCAATATCGCCTCGCGGGCCTTGCTGCTGGCCATGATCGCCGCCGCCGCGGTGCTTTTTCACGAGGCCTGGGCCACGCTGCTGGCCCACGCGCTCTGGGCGGCGCTGCTGGTCGTGCCGGCGATCTGGCTGATGCTGCGCGCGGTGCCCGCCACGGGCGAGCGCCGGCCGAGCCGCGCCGGGCTGCGTTCACAGCTCAGCTACAGCGTGCCGCTGGGCCTCGCGGGTCTGCTCGGCGCGCTCTCGGCGCAGCTCGACAAGCTGATCGTCTCGTCGATGTGCTCGACCCGCGAGTTTGCCATCTACGTCACCGGCGCGCTGGAGCTGCCGCTGGTGGGCATCATCACCCGCTCGATGGGCGCGGCGGTGCTGCCCGAGTTCACCAAGGCGCACAAGAGCGGCGAGCCGGGCGACATCATCGCGCTGTGGCAGCAGGCGATGCACGCCTCGCTGCTGCTGCTGGCGCCGGTGATGTACGTGGTGCTGCTGCTCGGGCCCGAGCTGATGCGCTTCTTGTTTTCGGACGATTACATCGAAGCGGCGGCGCCGCTGCGGGTGTATGCGCTGCTGCTGCCGCTGCGCTCAGCCGTGTATGGCAGCGTGCTGATGGCCACCGATCGCACGCGCTTCGTGACGGTCTCGGCGGCGCTGGCGCTGGCCGTCAACGCGGGGCTCTCGGTGCTTTTTGTTCGGTGGCTGGGGCCGACCGGCGCCGCCTGGGCCACGGTGCTGACGGTGTACGCCACGACGGCGGTGACGCTCTGGCCCATGGCCGACGCGGTGCATTGCCGGGTGCGCGACCTGATCGCGTGGGCTGCGGTGTTCCGGGTGCTGCTCGCCGCCGGCGCACCGGCCGCCTTGACGCTGGGCGTGGGCCTGTTGGTGCCGCTGAGTGGGACGCCACGGCTCTTTGCGCTGGGGCTGCTGCAAGCAGCGTTGACCCTCGGCGCCTACCACCTGCTGGGCCTGGGCGGACCGCGCACGCTCTGGCGCACGTTGCGCGGCAGGCGCCCTTGACGCGGGCCGGGGGCGCGCCCACATTCGGGCCATGACCGCGCGCCGCGCCCGCTCCCGGCGGACCCCTCCCGAACTCTGGCTGATCGCGATGGGGCTGACCGATCCCACCGGCCCCATCGAGCTGGCCACGCCGCGCCTGCGCATTCGCGAGTGGCGGCGCGGCGATTGGTCGGGGTTTCAGGCGCTCAATACCGACCCGCGCATCATGGCCTGGCAGATCGAAGAGCCGCTGAGCCCACAAGCGGCGCGCCTGCGCTTCGAGCGCTGCCTGGAAGACGCCCTGCGCCGCCCGCGCACCGGGTGGGATCTGGCGGTGGCGCTGCATCGGCCCGGGCACCCGGCGCATGGCGAGGCGATCGGCTTCGTGCACTTGTGGTTGCGGCCGCTTTGCACGCCGACCGCAGCGCTCGGCTATAGCCTGCTGCCCGAGCATTGGGGCGCCGGGCTGGCCACCGAAGCCGCCGACGCCGTCGTAACCGCGGCGCTGACCGAGTGGGGGCTGCGGCGCCTGATCGCCGGCTGCTTCGCCGACAACCTGGCCAGCCGCCGGGTGCTCGACAAGCTGGGCTTTCGGCTCACGCGCACGCAGCCCGACCGCTTCCGCAAGGGCGGCCGGCTGCGACATGACTGCCGCTATGTGCTCGACGGGATGTGACCGACGTCAGCAGGGGCAGTCGAGATCGGGCACGCTCAACTCGACGCGCTCGTAGGTCTCGCCCGCGCGCCGCAGCAGCATGCCTTCGCCGACCAGCTCAAAAGTGCCGTCGCCGTCCACATCGACCGCCGCGTCGACATTGGGGATGGGGCCGGGCTCATCACCGTTGGAGAGCGGCTTGAGCGCGCCGTCGGCGCCCACGCCAAAGAGGCCCCACAGCTCGGCGTCGAAATCGGAGCAGATCTGCCCGGCGCGGGCCGAGACCAGGACCCGACGGGATCTGGCGATATCGGAGAAGAGCGTCACCGTCGGGCCATTGCCGCCGTCATCCCACGGGCCCGGCGGCGCGCCGACCTGGCCGCGGTGCTCGGCTTCGATGGCGGCCCAGCGGGGCAGCGCGCGGAAGGCGGCGCGGGCCTTGCCGGCCAGCTCGGCGGGCGCATCGCTGCGGCGCATGGCGATCGGCGCCTTGGCGTCGAAGCGCGCAAACAGGGCGCCCTTGCAGGCCGCCGGGTTGAGCTGCAAGCGACCCACCAGCACCTGGCCCGCGGTGCCGGCCAGGTCGAAGATCTGTTCCGCCACGCGGGCGTCGCCCATGCGCTGCTCGCCGAAGTCGGGGTCGCCGTTCCAGGCGCCCACGGTGCCGAAGTGGGGCACGACGCGGGCGAGCACGTGCAGGTCGGCCACCGGCGCTTCGCAGACCTTGCCCGCCGCGCCGTACAGCCGCGCCATCTGGCCCACGCGCGGCGAGGCGTCGGCGGCGACCTCGGCGCGGGCCATGGCCACGCCGGTGCGCGCGATCAGCTTGGGCGCGCCGTGGGCCTCGGGCGCGGGGCCGAGCACCACATAAGGCTGGTCGGCGAGCACCGCAAACGCAAAGTCCTGGCCCACCGTGGCGGCCGGTTTGCCCTCGATCTGCGACTCGAGCATCTCTTCGCGGGCGATGCGCAGGCCGTCAGGCGTCTGCACGACCACGAGCTGCTTCGGGCCGCGGTCAGCGTAGTTGCCCGAGCGCCAGCCCTGGGTGAAACCAACGCGCGCGCTGCCACCGGCGACGGCGATCTGCACGTCGGCCGCTTCGACCTGCATCGGGCGGCTGAACATGCGCTGGCGGTCCTTGATCCAGCCGGCGCGGTCGAAGCGCGTGGTGCGGGGGCCGGCCCGCTTCACGCCGAAGAAACGCGGCGCGTAGAGCGCTTCGTAGGCGTCGAACTGGCCGCCGTTCTGGGCGGCCAGCCACGCATCGAGCACGCCGCGGGCGGCGGCCTCATCGAGCGCGGCCTTGGGCGGCGTCGCCGGCTTCGCGGGCGCCTCGGGCACCGCCGGCTTCTCGGGCACCGCCGGCTTCTCGGGCACCGCCGGCTTCTCGGGCGCAGGCCCCGACCGGGTGCAAGCGACCGCGGTCAGCGCCGCCAGCGCGATGACAAACATCCTCATCGGGCTTTTCCTCCCGCGCCGGCGGCCTGCCGGGCCAGCTCGGCGTCGATGGCGGCCACAAAGGCCTCTTCGGGCAGCGCCCCGTGCAGGGGCACGCCGTTGATGAAAAACGCGGGTGTGCCCTCAACGCCCACCTTCATGCCCGCGTCGCGGTCCGCTTCGATGCCGGCGCTGTTGCGGGGATCGGCGAGGCAGGCGTCGTAGCGCGCGAGATCGAGCTTCAGTTGCTCGGCCAGGCCGCGCAGCGCGGGCGGCGTCAGGTTGCGATGCTCCGAGAACAGCGCGTCGTGCATGGGCCAGAACTTGCCCTGGGCGTCGGCGCAGCGGGCGGCGATGGCGGCGGGCACCGCGTTCTGGTGGAACTCAAGCGGAAAGTCGCGGAACACGAGGCGCACCTTGTCGCCGTATCGCTGCCGCACCGACTCGACCACGCCAGCGGCGCGCGCGCAGTACGGGCACTCGAAGTCGGCAAAAGCGACGATGGTCACCGGCGCGTTGGCCGGCCCGCGTGAGGGCCCGGTGGCCTCGACCGGCAGACGGAAGACCGGCAGCGTGCGCGCGACCTTCCAGTCCTTCTCCAACTGGCGAATGAAGACATCAAAGCGCGCCTTGTGGGCCTCCTGCCAGAGATGGTCGCGAATCTGCGGGCCGATGCTCGCCAGATCCGCGCCGCCCACGCGATCCTGATGCTGGTCGTAGAACGCCTTGACCGCCGCGTCATCGGGCGGCGGCACCGGCTTGATCACCTCGGCCTCGATGAGCGCGTCGGGGCCGGCCAGCCCGCGCTTCTTGGTCTCGGCGGCCAACAGCCGCTCGGCGACCAGCCCGTCGAGCGCCTGCCCGCGCAGCTCGGCCTGCCGCATCTCGAAGGTCATGCGCACCTTGCACAGCTCGTCGGCGATGCGCGCGTCGAGGTCGGCGAGGGTGACCGTCTTGCCGTCGATCTTCGCGACGGCCTGGGTAGGTTTGAGCGTAGAGGTCGGCACCGGGCAGCCATCGGCGGCGGCGACCACGGCGGGGGCGAGGGTCAGAACCAGCAGGGGCAAGAGTCGGATCATCGAGGTCTCCAGGAGTCTGCGACGCACGATACCGCGGCCGCCGCCGAATGTGATAGGCAAGCGGACGGGACGCCTTTTGGGGAAGGCATCGGGCCAGGCGGCAATGGGGCGGCGTGTCGTACGAGACGGTCGACGCCGAGCGCGGCAGCGATTTGCACTCGACGACCCCTCTTCGCGGCGGTCGCGGTCGCAATGGGCACGGCCCGACTCGAGGTCTCGGCCGGCCGAGCGCCCGATGTGCACGCGCGCCCTCGGGTCGAAGAG
>JAGQJJ010001323.1 GCA_020430675.1 Myxococcales bacterium | reverse complement strand
CAGCACGACGCAGAAGGGCTGCCTTCGGATGTGGGCGATGAGCTAGCCCTCTTCACCGGCGCTGCCGATGAAGCGATGCACGCTGTCGGGGCGGTTGAACTCGCTCATGTCGAAGCGCACGAGGCGGTCGCGGCGGCCGAAGAGGAACTCGGCGAGCGCTTTGGCCATCTCGGTCTTGCCGACGCCGGTGGGGCCGACAAAGAGGAACGAGCCGAGCGGGCGGTGGCTGTCGCCGAGGCCGGCTTTCATCAGCGCGATGAGGTCGGTCATGCGCGCGACGGCTTCGTCCTGGCCGATGATGCGGGCGCGGAAGTGGGCCAGCACCGACTCGGGGTCGAGGGGGCGATCGTCGCGCACCAGGAAGACGGGCATGCCGGTCTCGGCGCAGAAGCGCTCGACCATGGCGCTGCGATCAAGCGGTGGGCGGGGCTCGGTCTCGGATTGGGCGGCGTCTTCGACCGCGCGCCGCAAGAAATGCAAGGCGGCGCCGAGGCGGCTGCCTTCGCCGCGGAAGCGATCCGTCAATTCTTCGACGGCGCGCAGGCCGTCGGGGGGCACGAGCACGCCCGAGCGTTTGCCCAGGTCGGCGGCGACGGCAGCGACGATGGCGCGCGCCGCAGCGCGCTCAGGTTCGTCGAGGCGGAAGGGCGAAAACAGGCGCGCAAAGCCCAGGTCGCGCAGCTCGAGCGTGGCGTAGGCGC
>JAGQJJ010001322.1 GCA_020430675.1 Myxococcales bacterium | reverse complement strand
CTTCCGGCCCTTCGTAGCAGGGTTCGGCCAACGCGCCGCCCTGCTCGCCTTCATCGGTGCGGCCGTCGCAGTCGTCGTCCGCGCCGTTGCAGGTCTCGTCGCCGGGCTCGGCGTTGGGTTCGCAGATGACCGCGCCGCCGGTGCAGACCGTCGTGCCCTCGGCGCAAGCGCCCGGCTCGCCGGTCCCACACGCCTGGCCGGCGGTGACATCTTCGTCCGTGACGCCGTCGCAGTCATTGTCGGCGCCATCACAGATCTCATCGCCACCGTCGCCGGGCATGGCGTCACACTCGGTGCCCGTGCCATCGACCGTGCAGACGACGCGGCCTTTGGTCTGGCAGGCGCCTTCGCCCGCGGTGCAGGCCTCGCGCAGGCCGGCAAAACCATTGTCGATGACGCCGTCGCAGTCGTTGTCGGCGCCGTCACAGACCTCTTCGAAGGCCGCGCAGGCCCCCCAGATGCCACCGCTGCAAGTCTGCTCGCCGATGCAAGCCCGCGCCCCGTCGACGAGGCAGTTGCGGGTGTCGCCGTCGTTGCAGGGCGGTTCGGAATCGACCTGCCCATCCACGGTCATGCCGCCGTCGCCGGTGCCCGGCGGCGTCTCGATTTCGTTGTCTTCGGGGCAGCCCCACATGAGGACCGAAACCAGCCCCAAGAGCCACGTCAGCTTGAGAGATCTATCCACGATTCCCCCCGGAATCCGCATCAAACATCGTC
>JAGQJJ010001321.1 GCA_020430675.1 Myxococcales bacterium | reverse complement strand
ACCTGGTCGAGCGGTACGAGATCAGCCGCGAAGACCAGGATCTGTTTGCGCTCGACAGCCACCACAAGGCGCTCGCCGCCCAGAAGGCGGGGCGCTTTGACGATGAGATCGTGCCGGTCGAGGTGCCGCGCCGCAAGCAGGCGCCGCTGGTGGTCGACACCGATGAAGGCCCGCGCGCCGATACCAGCCTCGAAAAGCTGGCCCGCCTGCCCGCGGTCTTCCGCAAGGGCGGCTCGGTCACCGCCGGCAACAGCAGCACGCTCAACGACGGCGCCTGCGCGCTGGCGCTGATGTGGCGCGAGCGCGCCGAGGCCGAGGGCCGACCCATTCTGGCGATCTATCGCGCCTCGGCCGCCGCTGGCGTCGATCCGCGGGTGATGGGCATCGGCCCGGTGCCCGCAACGCAAAAATGCCTCGCCCGCGCCGGCCGCGAGGTGGCCGACATCGACCTGTTCGAGCTCAACGAGGCGTTTGCGGCGCAATCGCTGGCGGTCATGCGCGCGCTGGGCCTCGACGGGCGCCGCGTCAACCCGCGCGGCGGCGCGATCGCGCTCGGCCACCCGCTCGGGTGCAGCGGCGCGCGCATCCTCACCACGCTGATCCACGCGCTCCGCGACCGCGGCCTGAACCGCGGTCTCGCCGGCCTGTGTCTGGGTGGCGGCAACGCGGTCGCGCTCACCGTCGAGATCGAGAACTGACAACCCGCGCGGCGCCGACCG
>JAGQJJ010001320.1 GCA_020430675.1 Myxococcales bacterium | reverse complement strand
CCTTGTTGACCACGAAGACATCCGCGATCTCCAGCAGCCCGGCCTTGATCGCCTGGATTTCGTCGCCGAGGCCCGGCACCAGCACGACCACCGTGGTGTGTGCCACCTTGACCACGTCGATCTCGTCCTGCCCGACGCCGACCGTCTCGAGGAAGATCGGCGAGTAGCCCATCGCGTCGAGCACCGCGACGACGTCGAAGGTCGAGCGCGACAGGCCGCCGAGGTGGCCGCGGGTCGCCAGCGACCGGATGAAGACGTCGGGATCGAGGGCGTGGCGCTGCATGCGGATGCGATCGCCGAGGATCGCGCCGCCCGAGAACGGCGACGTCGGATCGACCGCGACGACGCCGACCCGCTCGCCGGCGGCGCGGTAGTGCGCGATCAGCGCGTCGACCACGGTCGACTTGCCGGCGCCCGGGTTGCCGGTGATGCCGACGATGTAGGCGCGGCCGGTCGACGGGTGCAGCTCCTTGAGCGCGGCCAGCGCCCCGGCGCGGCGATCGTCGAGGTCGCGCATCAGGCGGGCGCCGGCGCGGACGTCGCCGGCGAGGACGTCGCGGACCAGGGGGGACGGGGACGACGCGGAGGTGCTCACGGCTTGGCCTTGAAGCGCTGCTCGGGACCGGCAGGCGTGTAGAACTGGTAGGCGCGGAACCGCTCGGTCACCGTGGCCGAGTGCTCGACGCCCGGGGGGATCTGGACGACGCTGTCGGCGCCGATCGGCAGGG
>JAGQJJ010001319.1 GCA_020430675.1 Myxococcales bacterium | reverse complement strand
CGGGTGCGGTTATCGAACCCATCGCGACGGATTCTACCAGCGGTGTCGGGTGGGAGACCGCATTTGCAATTGAGATCCGGCTCGGTCGGTAAGGCAAATAATGCCCAACCTGGCTTTCGATCGGCGCAGGTGCTTCGAGCGGAGTAAATTCAAGCGGCAGTATCGACGGCGCCGCAGCGGCTGGATGGACCTTAAGTGGAGCCGGTTTTGTCCTGTTCGCCACCAGTCGAAGCGGCAAGGCTGGCTTGATGCCGATGCTGGGCTCGGCGGGCAGGCTTACCCGGTCAGGCAGCATATCGATCAGCAGATGAAGCTCGGCAAAGTTTCCAGGCTGGGCGATGATCGGGCTGGTACCATCATCAGCCTTGTCGAGAACCAGGAGCCGGGTAGAGATTGATGTGCCCTGCTTGACGAAACCGCGCTCGATCGTCGCGTTGAGGCGCAACGAGAGGGGACCGGCAATCCCAGCAAGGAACTTCGGAAGCTCGAACCATTCGGGCATCACTGCCACCAGGCGGCCACCGGGCAGAAGGCGCTTCCAGGCAGAACGCAAGTGTCGATCGCCAGTGCGACTATCGTGGCCCCTCTCGATACCGTGCGAATAGGGCGGGTTCATCAGCACCACGCTAGGACCCACGTCGGGCGTGAGAAGTTCGTCGATCAGTTCCCCGTCAAATCCCGTCACTGTCGCCTCCGGAAACACGGCGCCCAAGCATTCGCGGCGAAGCGGCGAAATCTCGTT
>JAGQJJ010001318.1 GCA_020430675.1 Myxococcales bacterium | reverse complement strand
CAGGGCGTGGTGCAGGTCGAGGCGCAGGGATTGGCCGTCGCGGTGCGCGGTGACCTCCAGGTGCGCCGTGAGGGTGTGGTCGATCGTGTAGGCGACGTCGCCGCGCAGGAGCTGATGGTCGAGCGGGCCGAGGCCGGTGGTGTGCAGCTCGGCGCGGTAGGGGGTGTCGCGGTAGACGGCCTCGCCGCACTCGCAGCCGAGGAACGCCAGGGTGAGCAGGGCGGCGCGCATGGGCTACATCCGGCTGAAGTCCCGCTGGAGGCGGGGCAGGCCACCCGTCCGTTGGAACCAGAGGCTCGGGCGCGGGGGCGGCAGTTTCAGCTCGGGCAGGCGCGGCGTGTCGAGCTGCCAGCGGCGCTCGGCGACGTAGTAGCCCAGGGCGTCGATGGCGTGGGAGACGAGGTCGTCGTGGCGCTTGCGGCCGGTCTCGGCGGCGCGGATGTCGTCGTAGCGGTAGCCGACGAGGGCGCGGGCGAGGGCGCGCGGGCCTTGGGCGGGCGAGAGCATGGCGGGCGCGAGGGCGAGGCGGCGGGTGCCGTCGCCGCTGCGGATGAGGCGCTGGATGCGCTCGGCGCGGGCGCGGACGGCGCGGCGGTCGGGGGCGGTGGGGGCGCTGACGTCGACGCCGAGGCCGGGGAGCAGGTCGAGGGTGGGGTCGTGGCGCAGGACGGCGATGTCGCTGCGGCCCGAGTGGCGGTCGCGCTGGTGGCCGGCGGGGTCGACGACGGCGCTGTCGAGCAGGTAGCG
>JAGQJJ010001317.1 GCA_020430675.1 Myxococcales bacterium | reverse complement strand
GGCCCGCCTCGGCGAGCGCGTCGAGATCGCCGTCGCCGTCGTCGAGCACGAAGAAGTCACCCAGGCGCGTCTGCTCATCGGCCGTGAAGCCCACCGGCCGTGGACC
Organism: Myxococcales bacterium; assembly: GCA_020430675.1. Next base: position 678 of record JAGQJJ010001317.1, on the reverse strand, counting down.
ACGGTGCCCATGACCCCCGACGGCGACTTCTACTTCCGCGCCGACGTGCCCGCCGCGCTCGCCGCCGCCGGGGGCGCTTCGCTGGCCGTGCTGCCCCACGGCGGCGACCTCATCGTCCGCCGGGGAATGCCCGCCCGGAAGGATGGCGTTTGACCCTCGGACGACGACCACATGAGCCCGAAAGATGCTTGAGCGAACGGCGGGATGGCGACCCGCAGCAGATGCGCCCACGGATTTTTCGGGTTAGGGTGCCCCGGATGATGCCCTTCCCGCTCGGCCGCCTTTTGCGCGGCGGCCTGCTCATCGCCAGCCTCGGCACCGTCGCCTGTGGCGCCGCCGCTTCGGGTGCGCGCGACGGCCCCTCGCCCGAGGCGGTGCGCGCGTATATCGACGCCGGCCTGCTCGCCCAGGCCGGCCTCCACGCCGAGGCCGCGCGTCGGTACGATGAGGCCGCGGCCGCCGATCCCGACACCGCCGAGGTCTGGCTCGCCGCCTCGCGCGCCTGGTGCCAGCTCGGCGAGTGGGACGCGGCCGCCGAGCGGGCCGAGAAGGCCGTCGCCCTGGCGCCCGACGACGTGCGCGCCGCCGACGCGCTGGGGCAGCCCATCGTCGCCGCCGGCCGCCTCGACGTCGCCGACCGCCTCTACGCGGCCTTCACCCACAAGCACCCCGAAGCAG
>JAGQJJ010001316.1 GCA_020430675.1 Myxococcales bacterium | reverse complement strand
TTGGTCTTGTCGGCCATGCAGACCCGCTTCAGGCCCCGGCCGCGCGCGTGCTCGAAGGCGGCGCGGATGATGCGCTCCACCCCGCGCCGCGTGCTGATCATCTCGTTGATGGCGATCTCGTCGGGCGTGCCCTGCTTGAAGGTGCCGCCGACGCCGACATACAGCCCCTCCGTGTTCTCCCGGAAGATCACGAAGTCGAGGTCCTGGGCCGTCTTGCCCTTGAGCGGCGTGAGATCCGGGTGCAGCAGCTTCACCGGCCGCTGGTTGATGTAGAGGTCGAGGCGCATCCGCAGGCCCAGCAAGATGTCATGGGCGTGCCTCTGGCCGGGCACCCGCGGATCGCCGAGGGCCCCGAGGAAGATGGCGTCGTAGTGGTCGCGCAGATCCTCGAAGACGGGATCGGGCAGCGACACCCCCTCGCGCAGGTACTTCTCGGCGCCGAGGTCGAACCAGACGAAGTCGAGCTCGAGGCCGAAGGCGCGGGCGGCGGCCTCGAGGACGCCGACGGCGGCCGTCGCCACCTCCGTCCCGATGCCGTCGCCGGGGATGACCGCGATGCGCCAGGGGCGCTGGGTGGCAGGGTTCATGGGGCCTCCAGGGTGAAAACGGGTCATGATCGAGGGCCCACTTCCCCGGGTCAAGGTGGGGCGGGGTGGTAGCTTTCCCTCCACAGCGACACGGCCCCGCCCCGGCGTCGCTACGAGGTCGTAACGGCGTCACCCGGCCGCCGACCGCGTCTCCGCGGCGTAGCGCCCCTCGGTCGCTGGCCCGCCAACTGCACAGG
>JAGQJJ010001315.1 GCA_020430675.1 Myxococcales bacterium | reverse complement strand
TGACCCGCTCCAGGATGCGCTCGACGCGGGCCTGCAAAGCGCCGATGAAGTCAGCGATGCGCCGCGGGAGACCGCCGAGGCCGAGGTAATCGGCCAGGAAGCCGATGACCGGCGTGATCAACCCGGCGAGCGCGGTCTCGATGGCGCCGGCCAACCCGCCGACGTTGCCGGCGACCAGATCGGCGGCGCCCGAGACCACGGTCTCGACCAACCGGAAGATGCGGGCCGCGTTTTCGAAGACCCACTTGAGCACCCGGTAGATGGCCTCGATGGCCTGAAGAATGGCGCCGACCGGGTTGAACAGCATCAGGATGCGCGCGGCGACCCGGGTGACCAGCACCTCGATCAGGTAGTCGACCGCGCCTTGAATCACCATGTCGATCAGCGCGCGGGGGTCGAGGCGATCCTTGATCAACTCGAAGATGCCCCGCGGCCCCTGGGCGATCAGGGTGGCGATCAACTGCGCCGCCTGCTCGACGAGGGCCATGTTGCGCTCGCCCACATGCACGACCAGCAGGCGCCGGATGCGGGCCCAGGTGATGCCCATGATCTGCAGAAACAGCGTGATGATGCTGCCAAGCGAGAAGTCGCCCGGCAACTGCACGCCGACGTCGCCCAGCCCCGAGAAGAGCCAGCCGAGGAAGCCTTCGAGCAGGTGGCGGCCGAAGTGATCGAAGAAGCCGGCGAAGCCCTGCTTCAAGGCGGCAAGCAGGTTGCGCCCGAACGCCAGCGGGTCGGCGGCGATGGCGCCGATGACCTGGCCGATGCGATCGACGACGGCCCAGAA
>JAGQJJ010001314.1 GCA_020430675.1 Myxococcales bacterium | reverse complement strand
TGCAGTCATCGCCCACGCCGGCGAGCTGGCCTTCGTCAAGCTGGCCGTCGCAGTCATTGTCGAAACCGTCGCAGAACTCGGGCTGCGGGTCGTTCTCGCCGATGCATTGCACGCGGCCGTCGACGCAGGCGCTCAGGCCGCTGCCGCACTTACCGAGACGGCCCGGAATCTGGCAGAAATTGTCGCCGCCCGGGTTGCCTTCGTCGGTGCTGCCATCGCAGTCATCATCGAGGGCGTTGCAGATCTCGGGCAGCGGCGCGTGGTCGGGCACGCAGACCTGGGTGCCGGCGTTGCAGGCGAAGACGCCGGTCTGGCACGCGCCGGGGTTGCCGGTCTCACAGGGCCGGCCGACGATGGCGATGTTCTCATCAACCCGCCCATCGCAGTCATTGTCGAGGCCGTCGCAGCTCTCGGGCTGCAGGTCGTTGGCGTTGCGCACGCAGCGCAGGTTGCCGCCCTCGCAGTTGAGGGTGCCGCTGGCGCAGATGCCCTGCTCGCCGGTGTCGCAGTCGACGTTGCCGCCGGGGTTGCCTTCGTCGGCCGTGCCATCGCAGTCATTGTCGAGGCCGTCGCAGACCTCGGCCTGCTGGGCGAAGACCGGCCCGCAGGTCAGCGCGCCGTCGGTGCAGTTGAGCACGCCGACGCCGCACTGGCCGACGCCGCCGGTGTCGCACGGGCCGCCGCCGCCGGGGTTGCGCTCGTCGACGTTGCCATCGCAGTTATTGTCGACGCCGCACAGGCCTCCGCCGCCGGGGTCGCCCGGGCCGCCGCCGACGCGGTTGCGCTCGTC
>JAGQJJ010000130.1 GCA_020430675.1 Myxococcales bacterium | reverse complement strand
CTGCTCGACACCGCGTTCCCCGCGCCCGCCGCGCTGGCCTGGCTGGGCCTCAGCCCGCCCGGCGCGCGCATCTTCCTGCACGTCGACAATACGACCCATTGGGACGAGCACCACCGCGTGCATCTGCCGCTGATCACCACGCCCGCCGCGCGCCTCTGCGTCGACGGCCGCTTCGCCCACCTGCCCGCCGGCACGCTGTGGGCCTTCAATAACAGCCGCCCGCACGGCGCGATCAACGACGGCCCCGATCGCCTGCACCTGATGGTCGACCTGCCCGCGACGCCCGCGGTGCAAGCCTGGCTCGCGCAGGGCGAGCCGTTTGATGGCAAAGAAGATTCGGCCGCCTTCGCCGCCTTGAACGCCGATCCGCTCAGCGTGCTGACCGAAGCCGAGCGCAGCGATGGGGCCTTCGTCAGCCGATTGAACCGACAGTAGTCAGGGCTTCTTGAGCGCCCGCGCCAGCGCTGCCGCGAACGCCGGATCGTCGGCGGACAACGCCTGGGTCGAGCGCCAGACAAGGCGCCCCTGCCGGTCGAAGAGGAAGGTCGCCGGCACGTTCTGCACGCGGAACGGCCGCGCCGAGACGCCCTGCGCGTCGTGTAGCACCTTGTACTCGACGCCCAGCGCTTCGACCGTCTGCTCGGTCGTCGCCAGATCGAGGTCGATGCTGACGCCGACCACCTGCAGGCCATCGACCGCGTGGCGGCGGTGCAGCGCGTTGAGCACCGGAATCTCGGCCTTGCAGGGCTTGCACCACGAGGCCCACAGGTTCACCAGCGCCGGTCTGCCGACCAGCGCGCGCAGCTCGAACGACTCACCGCCCAGCGTCGGCGCCGAAAACTGAGGCATCGCGCTCTGCAGCGGCAGGGTCTCCTGCTCGCGATCCTCGGTGTCATCGTCATCGGGCGTGCCCGCCAGGGCCGGCGCGGCGAACAGGCCGAACAGCACCATGGCGATTTCGACGAAAAGGCGAATCACTTCAACCCCTTGGCATCTTCCGACAGCTCCAGCAGCACGCCCCCCGTCGCCGCTGGATGCACAAACGCCACGCGCTTTCCGTGCGCGCCGGGGCGTGCCTCGGCGTCGATCAACCGCACCCCGCGCGCCTTGTATTCGGCCAGCAGACCATCCAGATCGTTGACCTCGACGCAGACGTGGTGAATGCCGCCGCGCCGCTTCTCCAGATACCGCGCGATCGGGCTGTCTTCGGCCATCGCTTCGAGCAGCTCGAAGTGGCTCTCGCCCACCGGGAAGAACGCCGTGCGCACCTTCTGATCGGGCACGTCTTCGAGATGGCTCGCCGGCACCCCGAAGAGCGCTTCATAGACCGGCAACGCCTCGGCCATCGAGGGCACCGCGATGCCCAAATGGTCGATCTTCTTGAAAAAAGGCTTGGGCACCATCGCCGTTCTCCCTCAGCGCGCCGACGTCCAGACCAGCTCGAGCACCGGCCCGCGCAGTTCACACCCGAGATGCAGCTCCGAAGGGTCGGGGTTCACGGTGAACGTCGCGCCGTTCTCATGCCGCCAACGCTGGCGCGGCCCCTCGCGCGACTCGGCGACAAACCCGGCGCGCGATGCCGCTTCCGCGAGCTGCCCGACGTGCTCGTCGTGGGCAAAACCGTTCCAGAAATACATGTGCAGCCGCACTTCGAGGCGCTCGGAGCGGGCGTTGACCTCGGCGGTCACGCGCTGTCGCGTCGAACGCCTCTCGGTCAGCTTCACCAGCCATGCGGGCGTATCGGCCGGCGCATCGACCGGCAGCGGCTTGCGGCAACGGGGGGGGTCGCTCGGCTCGGTCGGCGCCCGACGCCAGCGCAGCTCGACGCGGTGCTCGCGCGGTTCGCCGCGCGGCGCGACCAGGTGCGCGAACTCGATCGACCATCGCACCGGACCGTCTTCGACCGGGCCTTTGGGCAGCGCTTCGCCGAGGCCGGACAGATCGAGCGCCTTCAACGCCGTGATGAGCTTCGCTTCAACCTCATCGTCCGGGCCAAAAAGGCGCAGGCTCAATCGCACCTCGCGCGCCGGCGGCCCCACATGCTGGCTGCGCACCGCGTGATGCGCCTCGGTGAGCCGCGCCCCGGTCGACGCGATCAGCCGACGCCAACCGATCGGCAGGTCGGCCGGTGCTTCGATGGCCGGCCGCGCTTCGAACTTCGCTCGGCGCTCGGCCTCATCGGGCTCGGCCGGCGCCGCCGCGGCGATCGGCGCAGCCGCGGGCGGCGCGGCGTCGGGCACCGGCGGCGCCTCGCGGGTGCAGCCGACGATCGTCAGCAAGAGGAAGAGGCGCCGCATTCAGGCGAAGGTCTGAAGCAGCCGTTCGAGCAGATCGGCCGTCGCCAGCGCGTCGCCGAGCGCGGTGTGCCGCTTCTCGGGCGGCGGCGCGATGCCAAAATGCGCAAACGCGGCGTCCGAGCCGCCCACGCCCGGCGGCAGGCGTCCGGCGGCCATCGCTGCCCACAGCAGGCTATGCGTATCGACCGACCGGTGCGAGAAATCACGCCCGAAATCGCGGCCGGCAAGCCGATAAAGACGATGCAGAAAGGCCAGATCAAACGCGATGTTATGGCCGACCAGCGTCACCGGTCGCGCCAGACCGGTCGCTTCGATGAACGCGCCGATCGCATCGCAGGCCGCCGCCGGGTCCAGCCCCTCGGCCTTCACCTGCGCCAGATCGAGGCGATTGACCGCCATCGACTTCGGGTCGGTGACCAGGGTTGGCTCGACGACAAAAAACTCGGTCGAATGGCGCCGATCCCCGCTGACCAGCCCGACCGAGAGCAGGCTGTGCGTCTGCGGGTCGAGCCCGCCGGTCTCGGTATCGACGATGACAAAAGCGTGCTGGGCAAACATCGGCGCAGCATGCCACCGATCGCCCGGCGCTGCCACGCTCCCCTCCCGGTCATTACTGCGGGTTGCGGAACTGATCCGGCCAACCGTCGCAGAACCCGCAGCCCGGCCCGCCGCCATTGGCCGCGCAGGCGTCGCAGACCGGGTCGTCGAAGCAGGCCTCGCCCTCGCAAGCCACCGGCGCGGGCATCTCCGGCGCGTTGACCAGGTCGTCGACCCAGTCGATCTGCCGCACGCCGTTGACCTCGCGGTCGGCCAGGAAGGGGTAGGGCAGCGCGCAGTGCATCGGCCCCGGCGGTACGTAATACGTGAAGTTTGGCGCCGAGCCGGCGATGGTCGCGAGGCTGTCGCGGAACCGCCCCGGCCAGTCGCCCGCGGCGCCGCCCATCGCGGTGTAATAGAAGATCTGATCAGCGTCGAAAGCGGTCGCCGTCTGCGCGAAGCGGTGCTGCGGGAACGTGCCCGCCACGCCGATATACACCGCCGGCAGGGTCAGCTCGGTGATCGGCCGGTCGAGGCCGGCGACAAAATCGGGCAGGTTCGGCTGCGCGCCCCAGTTCGGCAGGCTGTCGGCGAGGAAGCTGTCAGTGATGATGCCCGCGCCCGAGTCGGCGAGCACCGCCAGCCGCGCATCGGGGTACTGCCGCGCGATATACGCCGAGTGCAGGATGGCGCCATAGGCGCCCGCGCTGCACCCGCTGACCAGGATCTGCGACGGATTGAAGCGCTCATAGGCCCACGCCAGCGTTGCCGAGGCGTTGACAAAGCCGCGGTGCTCGATGGTGAGCCCCTCGCGGTAGGTCTTCTCAGCGTTGCCCCAGTGGATGTCGCCGGTGCAGTACTGCACGTGCACCAAGGTCCAGTCGGCCAGCGGATTCAAAGCCGGATCGGCGTCGAAGAGCCCGCCGATCGTGCCCTCCGCGAGCCGGTCGGTATAAGCCGACAGCGGCCGCGCCTCTTCGGCGAAAAGCGCGCCGGCCACCGAGCAGCTCGTCTCGTCCCAGCAGGCGCCGCCGCCCTGGAAGTCGAAGATCACCTTGTCGGGATCGCCGTCGCGCACAAAAAAACGGTAGGGCGTGCCGCGCGAGCAGATCGTGTCGCCGCCGGGCTCGACATCATGCCATCGAGTGAGCGGATCCACCGGCGGCGCAGCGTCGACCGCGGCGTCGGGCGCAGCATCGGGCGCCGCGTCCATCGCAGTCGCCTCAGCGTCGAGGTGGGTTTCATTGTCTTCGGCGCAGGCGGTCAATCCGAGCAGGCACGACAGCATGAGCAGCGAGCGGTTCATCGGGCGGGGCTCCGGTCTGAAACGGAGCCGTGACCATACCGACGGGGTGGGAAGCTTGGCCAGCGGAGTCAGCGAGGAGGCGGGGGTCGGCGCGCCCGAGGGGGATAGGAGCGCGTCGCGCACGGCCCGGCGCTTCGCGATGCACGACCCGGTGCCCCGATTTCCATGTCACTCAGCACTTGGAATACCTCGGGTATTCCTTCGGCTTCGCTCCTCGAACTCGGGTCACCAGGTCGCACCTCGCTCGACCGGTCGCGCCCTCCGCGCTCGGGGCGCGCCGACCCCCGGGGGGTGATCAGGGGTTCTGGAAGGCGTTGCGGCGCTCTTCGCAGGCGCCGTTCTGGCACTCCATGTCATCCGGGCAGTCGATGTTGCGCAGGCACTCGGGCATCTGCGCCTGCGGCGGCTGGCAGTAGCGCTCGAAGCAGATCAGCTCGCCCTCGCAGTCATCATCCGACCAGCACGGCGTCTGACAGCGGCCATCGACGCAGTGCAGCCCGTCGGCGCACTCGGCGTTGCGCAGGCATTCGAGCGCCGGGCACAGATCGGCGGCGCACAGGCCGCCGTCGCAGGTCTCGAAGGCCCCGCAGTCGCCGTCTTCGCCGCAGCGGCCGTGGCAGGCGGCGTCGATGCACACGCCGTTGTCGCAGTCCGCGTTGACCACGCACTGCGGCTCGCGGGCGCCGTCGGGATCGCAGACGCCGTCGATGCACGCGGTGCCCACCGGGCAGTCGGCCGGCGCCGAGCAGGCGGGCAGGCACTGGCCATCGATGCAGCGCGCGCCGGTGCGGCACTGGCCGTCGAACTGACAGAAGTCGCAGCCGGGCGGCGGCTCGGGCACGCAGCGGCTGTTGCGGCAGACGAGGCCGGCGGCGCACTGCGCGGTGTCCATGCAGGCCCGATCCTCAGGCACGCGGCACATGCCGTCTTCACAGATGTCGCCGGCGGGGCAGTCGCAGAGCACCTCGCAGGGCTGCGGCTCGGGCGGCGCGTCCATGCAGACGTGGGTGCCCAGGTCGCAGAACTGGCCGCTGGGGCACTGGCACGAGGCGTCGCACGAGACCTCGCCCTGCGCCTCGCAGACGCCCGCCACGCAGGCCTCGCCGGCATCGCATTGCGCGTCGATGCGGCACTCGATCGCCGGATCATCAGCGCACGCGCCGTCGACGCAGATGCGCCCCGCGCCGCAATCGGCGGCCTCGGCGCATTCGGGCGGCGGCTGCGCTTCGCCCTGGCAGCGGCCATCGATGCACTGGCGGCCATCGGTGCAGTCGGCGTTGCGCTGGCACTCGGGGCGCACCGGCACCGGGCGGCCGTCCTCACAGACATAGCCGTCAGGCAGCGACGAGTCGCCGTCGCATTGCGGGGTGCAGCGACCATCGATGCAGTAGGCGGCGAGCCCGCAGTCCACGTCGGTGAAGCAGGCCATGCGGCAGGTGCCGTCAACGCAGACGTCGCCCGCCGGACAGTCGCGATCGGCCTCGCAGCGGCTCGACTCGAAGCACTCGTTGTTCACGCAGACGCAGCCGGGCATGCAGTCGCCGTCGCGCTCGCAGGCGTTGTCGCCGCCGGGCGCCCAGATGCAGCGGTTGTTGGCGTTGCAGACCTGGCCGGCCGGGCAATCCTCGGGCCCGTCGCAGCGGTCGGCGGGCGGCGCGGCGCAGAAGCCGTCGGCGCAGACGCCGTTATTGGGGCAGTCGAGGTCGATGAAGCAGGGCAGGCCCGGCGAGACGCCGGCGTCGGCGCGGGGCGGCCCGCCGCCGGGCACGCGGCACATGCCGTTGGCGCCGCAGATGGCGCCGGCCGGGCAATCGTAGTCGCCGAGACAGCGGAGGGGCTGACAGTCACCGTCGCTACACGCATAGCAGCCGGTGTCGTCGCAGTAGTCGTAGAAGCCGGGGTACTGGCAGTCGAAGCAGTCTTCGTAGTTGCAGCCGGCGAAGAGGGCGCCGGCCGAGGTGGCGAGCAGGAGCAGGGAGAGCGCGCGCATGGTCGAAACTCCAGAGACGTCGTTCGCGGTGCTTTCTAGCAAGGGTCAGACCAGACGCCGATCGGACTCAGCAAGAAGCGGACCGCCGCGGAGCACCCGAGCCCTCGCTGCGCTGCACCGGGCGGAAGACGCGGGGAGCGGCGGGTGTCAGCGCAGCGAGGGCACGCGACTCCACCGGGCAGAGGCACCGATGGGTGCGACTGCCACATGGTCGATCAGTGAACGGGCGGGCACACCGCCGTGGTGCAGATTCACACCAACCGACGGCGCAATGGGCGGGCAGGTCAGCGCAGGTTGGGGTACATCTTGCGCGCGTCGTCGGCTTCGTCGCTGCGCGGCGCCTTGGCGATCAGGGCGCGCGCGGCCTCGCGCGCCTCGGCGTCCTGGTCGAGCGCGCGGTAGGTCTCGATGAGGAGCTGCATGCCGTCGCGCCAGCGCTCGGGCACGTCTTCGAAGTCGTGCATCACCGTCTCAAGCCGCCCGCGCGCCGAGACCGGGCGGTCCTGGCCGAGATAGAAGCGGGCGACAAACAGCTCGTAATCGGCCATCAACCGGCGGCATTCGAGGATGTAACCGAGCGCTTCGTCGACCTTCTCATGCTGCGGGAAGCGGTCGACGTACTCGCGGAACGAGCGCAGGGCGTCTTTGGTGGCGCTCTGGTCCTTCTCGAAGGGCGGCGGGAAGAGGAAGAAACCGCTGGGGATCTGCTGGTAGTACGACAGCCCGATCCGATACAGCGCGTAGGGCACGTCGGGGTGATTCGGGCGGCGCTGTACGAAGGTGCGGTAGCCGTCGATCGCTTCGATCTGCTTGTCCTGATCGAAGTAGGCATCGGCGATGCGCAGCTCGGCGAGCGCGGCGTACTGGCTGTAGGTGAACTTGTTCTTGACCAGCGTGAAGTGCTGGATGGCCTCGATGTAATTGCCGTCGTCGAGGGCTTCCATGCCCAACTCGTACCGGTATTTGGCGGTGCCGGCGTACGAGCGGTCGGTCTGCTGCTTGTTGCAGCCGAGCGTGAGCAGCAGGGGGACGAGGGCGAGCCCGATCAAGATTCGCATGGCGTGCTGACTACCACCGGCGGACGCGCCGGAGCAACCGTCGATTGACCCGTACCGCCCGGGTCGGCTAAGAAGCGCTCCGCTTGAACTCTGGAGGTGTGCTCGTGGCCCGACGCCCGCTCATCCGATCCGCGCAAGGCCTCATCGCTGCGATCTTGCTGCTCGCGCCCGCCTGGGCGCTGGCCTTCGGCACGCTCGACGGCGACCGCACCGCGTGGCCGGGCAACCCGACCTACACGATCACCGCCGGCTCGCGCACGGTGCCCGACGCCACTGACAACGCGGCCATGCGCGCGGGGTTTGCCACGTGGCAGGCGGTGCAGGGCTCGCGCATCACCTTTCAGGAGGTGCGCGCCGGCGGCGACATCACCATCGGCTTTCTGGCGCAATGGCCGCGCGACTTCGGCGCCGACGCCGCGGGCGTGACGCTCACCAACCGGCGCAACGGCGTGATCTCAAGCGCTGAGGTGTCTTTCAACGACCAGAACTTCGAGTGGGCGACCGACGGCAACGCCGACCGGACCGACGTGCAGGGCGTGGCCACGCACGAGATCGGCCACGCCATCGGGTTGGGCCATAGCTGGTACCGCGACGCGACCATGTACTGGACGGGCGGCGACCTTGAGTTGCGCGACCTGGCGCCCGATGACATCCGTGGTGTGCGTTATCTGTACGGCGCGGGCGGCGAGGGCCTGGTCTGCGACACCTGCGTCGACGACGCGGACTGCGCGGGCAACGGCATCTGCCTGGGCCTGGAGTCGGACCGCGCGTTCTGCGGTCAGCCCTGCGCCGGCGGCTGCCCGGCGAACTCGGCCTGCTTCAACCTGCGCAACGGCGGCACTTCGTGTGCGCCGAACGCGCGCGTCTGCTCGGACGAGAACCCCGGCGAAGGCGAATTCGCCGAGGGCGATTACTGCTTCGGCAGCGACCAGTGCGGCAACGGCCTGCTCTGCCTGCCCACCGGCGACTCGGCGATGTGCGTGCGGGTCTGCGGACCGGGCATCGGCGGGTGCGCGGCCGGGGTGGAATGCGTCGAGACGGGCGATCCGGCGCTGCCCGGGCTGTGCCTGCCCGGCGGCGACCAGCCGTACGGCGGTGAGTGCAACAGCAACCTCGACTGCGAGTCGCTGTTCTGCCTGCCGCTGACCGATGAGCTGAATCGCTGCACGGTCGAGTGCGATCCGGCGCGCGGCGACGCCGACTGCCCGTCGGGGCCCTGCGTCGAGACGGGCGACGCGCAGATCCCGGCGGTCTGTCTGCCGCCGGGCGAGGCCGCGTACGGCGATGTCTGCACCAGCAATATCGACTGCGAGTCGCTGCTTTGCCTGCCGCTCTCGGACGAGGTCGCGGT
>JAGQJJ010001313.1 GCA_020430675.1 Myxococcales bacterium | reverse complement strand
GCGGTGGACGACGGCTTCGGCTCGGACTTCGACCAGGACGGGGTGACCGAGCCCGGCGGGGACTGTGACGACACCGACGCCGCCATCCACCCCGGCGCCCCGGAGGTGCCCGACGCCGCCGACCAGGACTGCGACGATCGGGATCCGGCCGTCCACCCGGCGGCCCCCGAGGTGTGCAACGGCGTCGATGACGACTGCGACGGCCAGGTCGATGACGAGGACGACGAGGTCGTCGGCGCGCCCACCTGGTATCTGGACAGCGACGGCGACGGCCATGGCCACGGGGGCCTCGATGTGATCAGTGCCTGCGAGGCCCCCAGGGGTTACGTAGAAAGTTCAGATGACTGCGATGATGAGGATCCAGACTTCCATCCCGGCGCCGTTGAGGACGACTGCACCGATCCCAACGACTACGACTGCGACGGCCTCGTGGCCTTCGCGGACGACGATCAAGACGGCGTCGCCGCCTGCGAGGACTGCGACGATCAGGCGCCGGGGGTGTACCCCGGCGCGACCGAGGTCTGCAACGGCATCGACGACGACTGCGACGGCGCGGTGGACGCCGCAGACCTCGGCGTCGTGGGCGCCCAGACCTATCACCCCGACTCGGATGGGGATGGCTACGGCGATCCCGCCGTGGGCGCCGTGGCATGCCAGCCCCCTCAAGGATACGTGTCCGACGCCTCCGACTGTGACGACCAGGATGCGTCCCTGAACCCCGAGACCCAGTGGTACATCGACTTCGACGGCGACGGCTGGGGCGCCGACTCGTCGTTCACCCAGGCCGCCTGC
>JAGQJJ010001312.1 GCA_020430675.1 Myxococcales bacterium | reverse complement strand
GGTGGCGTTGTCGAAGGGCGACTCCTCCTCGCCATCGCCGTCGCCCCCGGGCATCTCGGCGAAGGGGATGCGGCCGAACGACAGGTTGCGGGTGTCGCGCAGCGAGGCGATGCGGGGCGGCGGCAGGATGAAGTCGGGCAGCGGATCGAGGCGCGCCTCTTCGGCGAGGGCCAGCACCGCCTGGTCGACCAGCCATAGCGTCACCTCGCCCGAGAGCGGTTTGCCGTCGGGGTCGCGCAGCTTGACGGTCAGCGGGATCTGGGTGCCGGGCATCGCGGTCTCGGGCGCCTTGAGCGTGACCTCGACCTGGTTGGCCTTGGGCTCCACTTCGAGCCAGATGGTCGACGCGACGGTGGCCGGCTTGCCCAGATCGAGCGCCGAGGGATCGGCGGGGCGGGCGGCGTCGACGCGGCCGCGCATCAGCACGACGTGCACGGGCAGCTTGGGCGCGTAGTTGCCTTCGATCTCGACGCCGAAGGTGCCCTTGCCGTCGCGCACCGAGACCCAGCGGTACTGGTTGCCGCCGGGCGCGTCGACGATGACCAGCGCTTCGGCCTGCTGGAAGGGGCTCTTGATGACCACGTTGGCGGTGTCGCCGGGCGCGTGCTTCTTCTTGTCGGTCGACAGCTCGAAGACGCCGGCTTCGGCCTTGGCCCAGCTCACGGCGCCGGTGCCGCCGGCGTACAGGTCGACCGAGACCACCTGGGCGCGGCCGAGGCGGTCGCGGGCTTCGAGTTCGACGATGTAGACGCCGGCGCGGTCGATGGGCAACTCGACGGCAAGCGGCGCGCCTTTGCTCTGCACCGTCTGCTCGCTGACCGGCTC
>JAGQJJ010001311.1 GCA_020430675.1 Myxococcales bacterium | reverse complement strand
TGCAGGCGTCGCCCACGCCGGGGAAGTCCTCGTCCGTCTCACCATCGCAGTCGTCGTCGGCGCCGTTGCAGGTCTCGGGCGCCGCCTCGCGCGCGATGGCGTCACAGCCGGCCGACTCACCGTCTTCGGCGCAGACGATGGTGCCGTTCACCAGACACTCGTTCTCGCCCGCGGTGCAGGCGTCGCCGAGGCCCAGGCCTTCATCGACCGCGCCGTCGCAGTCATCGTCAGTGTCATCGCATTGCTCGTCATCGGGCAGAACCTCGCCATTGCACGCCCCCCACATGCCTCCACCACAGGTCTGCGAACCCTGGGCGCAGGCTCCGTTGCCCAGCGTCGCGGGCGCGCCGGAATAACAGGCGCGGCTCTCGCCACTGGTGCACTCACATCCCCCGGCCACCTCATCGACCGTGCCATCGCAGTCATTGTCGATGCCATCGCAGATCTCCTCGGTCGGCTCGGCGGCGACCGCGGTGCAGGCCGCGCCCACGCCCTCGGCGTCGCACCGCAGCGCGCCCGCCCGACGGCAGGCGCCCTCGCCGGCGAAGCACGGCTCGTTGAGGCCCATGAAGGCTTCGTCGATCATGCCATCGCAGTCATCGTCGAGCGCGTTGCACAGCTCTTCGGTGGGATCGCCGGCGACCACGTCGCAGACCACCTCGACCCCGTCTCCGCTGCACGCGTTGACCCCGACCCGGCGGCAGGCGCCCTCGCCGACCACGCAGATCTGGCCCCGCAGTTCGAAGCCTTCGTCGGTCGCGCCATCGCAGTCGTCGTCGAGGAAGTTGCACAGCTCGGCCATCGGCGTCGGCGCGGTGCACTGCGGATC
>JAGQJJ010001310.1 GCA_020430675.1 Myxococcales bacterium | reverse complement strand
GGCCGCACTGGCTGTCGGCGGGGGTATAGTTGAAGGCCCCGAAGTTGTTGATGTTTATAGTGCCTTTTGCGGGCGGCGTGACGATGGTGAAAACGGGGTTTTGTAAATTGCCGTCATTGACGCTGACGAGGTTACCATAGTTCCCAATACCCGGACAGGTGTTGAATACGTCGTCCACCAGTTGCGGCATACCGATGGCCTGGCAGTCGGGGTCGTCACAGTCCACGAGGCCGTCGCCGTCGTTGTCGATGCCGTCGGTGCAGTCCTCGGAGCAGGCGGTGACGGTCACTGTCACCTGTGCGGTGGAGGAGCAGCCCGTGACGGAGGTCACGGTGACGGTGTAGGTCGTGGTCGGGCCGGGGCTGACCGTCTTCGTTGCGCCAGCACCAAGCCCGTCGCTCCACGCAAACGTGTACGGCGCCGTGCCGCCACTGGCCGTGGCCGTCAGCATGGTGCTGGCACCGCTGCAGATGGAAACATTTGGCCCGGCACTCGAAACAGGCGCACAGTCCGGGTCGGCACAGTCGATAAGTCCGTCGCCGTCGTTGTCGATGCCGTCGGTGCAGACCTCGCAGCCGTCGGTGACGGTGGCGCCCACGGAGGCAGGACAAGCGCCGTCGCCGTTTCTCACATAGAAAGTATGGTTGCCGGGCAGCACATTGGCAAACAGGTTGCTGCCCGCCCAGGTAATGCTGTCGGAACTGTACTCATAATTGCCACTGCCCCCGCTGGCGGAAATGCTTACCTGCCCGTTGTTGCTGCCACAGGTGGCGTTGGTGGGGGAAGCGGTCAGGGAGAGCCCGCAGTCGGGGTCGTCGCAATCTATCAGCC
>JAGQJJ010001309.1 GCA_020430675.1 Myxococcales bacterium | reverse complement strand
GGATATAGCTGCCGGTGATGTCGGCCGGCAGCATGTCGGGCGTGAACTGCACGCGACGGAAATCGCAGCCCAGCGTCGCCGCAAACGCCTTGGCCAGCGTGGTCTTGGCCACGCCCGGCACGCCTTCGAGCAGGATGTGTCCCGGCGCGAGCATGGCGGTCAAGAGCAGGTCGACGACCTGGGTCGGCCCGATATAGACGCGGTCGAGCGCGGCGTGCAGCAGCTCGCGCACGCGGCGCGGATCGGTGCTTCTCTCAGTCATCGGGGCTTCTCCTCGGGGTTGAGCGCGGCCAGCTCGGGGGCGGCGGGTCCATCGGGTCGGCCAGCGGCACGCTCGGCGCGGCTTGAGCCGGGGCGCACGGGCGGCGGGCGGCTGGCCTCGGCGCTGCCGCCGGGGAAGACCGCTACCGCGTAGATCAGCACCGCCGCGAGCAGCAGGGCGATCAGGGCGTGCAGCACGATCTCATCGGGCGCGAGCTGCGCGCCCAGGTCGCCGAGGGCACGGTTGAGGTCATCGACCGCGCCCTGCGCGAGACCGGGCCCACCGTACTGGCCTGAGAGCGGCGCCGGGCCGCTGACCAGCACGATGGGCGTGGCGCCGTCGCGGCCGAGCCAGCTGCCCACGTTGGCGGCAAAGCGTGCGTTGTCGCCGGCGTCGAGCATCAGGTTGATGAACAGGCTGCTGTCGCCGAGCAGCACGACCTCGCCGGCGCCGATGCGCAGGTGCCACGCGAAGGGCGTGCCGTCGGCGAAGCGCACCGCGGGCTGCAAGTGCTCGGGCGCGCGCAGGGCGACCGGGTGGTTGGCGACCAGGCGCGGCGCGCGGTTGAAGAGGCC
>JAGQJJ010001308.1 GCA_020430675.1 Myxococcales bacterium | reverse complement strand
TCAAGGTGCCTGGCTACCTGCGCTACGGCGACGACCTGGCGTGTTTTCGCGACCGCCGCGAAGACCTGCGGCGCTGGCGGGTGGCGATCGGCGAGTGGCTTGCAGCCGAGCGCGGCCTGCGGCTCAAGCACCCCGAGGCGCGAATTCTGAGCTGCGGGGGACACCTCAACTTCATCGGCCATCGCATCAGCCGCGACGGCCATCGCCCGCTCGGCAAGGCCCGGCGGCGCCTGGCCGCCCGCCTGCGGGCCGCGCTCGACGGTGAGCCCGGACCCAACCTGGCCCGATCGCTCGCCTCCTCGGCCCGCGTGATGCTCTTCTGATGCCCCTCCGCGGCCACCTGCCGGTCGATTATTGCCGCTGGTGACGCCCGCCGGCCGGCAACTGGCCATCACGACCGCGAAGTGACCAGTGATCAAGATCTATGACGAGGTCGGGCTCGGGGCGGGGCGAGCGAGCCGGAAGCCGACGTGGCCGTCCCGGAACCAGGGCCTCCACCTGACGCGGCCGGCCGACCGCGCCCCGTCCGCCGAGTCGCCGAACGACCCCCCGCGCACGACGCGGTCCTCGCCCCGAGGCGCGCCCAGCGGGTCGGTCTGCGGCTCGGCCGGGTAGTTGCCAAGCCAATCGACGCACCACTCCCGCACGTTGCCGTGCACGTCGAACAAGCCCCACGGGTTCGCTGCCATTTGGGCGACCGGATGCGTCTTGCCGCCGCTGTTCTTGTCGTACCAGCCCACGCGCGCAAGGTCGGCCTTAGTGTCGCCCGACCAATAGCGCGTCGTCGTGCCCGCCCGCGCGGCGTACTCCCACTCGGCCTCGGTCGGCAGCCGATAG
>JAGQJJ010001307.1 GCA_020430675.1 Myxococcales bacterium | reverse complement strand
CGATGGCGACATCATCGCCTGTACCTGCCCCGACGGGATGCAGGGGATCCGGGTCTGCGAGAACGAGGAGTACGGCGCCTGCACCTGTGCCGGCGGTGAGGGCGAAGGGGAAGGCGAGGGCGAAGGGGAAGGCGAGGGCGAAGGGGAAGGCGAGGGCGAAGGCGAGGGCGAAGGGGAAGGCGAGGGCGAAGGCCACTGCGCCGTGCTCGGCGGCGTCGATGGCATCGGCACCGCGGTCGCCGACTTTGTCGTGCTCGTGCTGCAGGACCCCAGCATCAACCAGTACTTCCTCAATGAGAGCGTGCTCGGCGGCGAAGGCGCCAGCAATCTGGGCGGCTGCTTGATCGCCCAGGTCGCCGCGGCGGCGGGCTGCGAAGGCATCGAGTACCCGCAGACGCTGACCAACGGCTACGTCTGCCGCGACATGGCCGAGACCCACGCCGGCATGAACATCTCGCAGGCCGAGTTCGACGCGCTGGTCGGCCACTTCGTGACCGTGCTCACCGACGCGGGCGTGCCCGAGGCCACGCTGATGGCGGTCGGCGGTGCGCTGCTGTCGACACAGCCCGAGATCGTCGAAGACCCCGATGGCGACCAGTCGGTCTACCACCGCCTGGGCGGCTATCCCGGCATCACCGGCGCGGTGGGCGCCTTCGTGCAGCAGGTCGCTGGCGATGCGCGCATCAACGGCTTCTTCGCCAACGCCGACGTGCCGCGCCTGACCACCTGCCTGGCGCGGCAGCTCTCGAGCATCGACGGGCCCGCCATCTACGGCGAGGAGATCCCCGATACGCTCGAAGGCATCCCCGAAGGGGCTACGCCCTGCCGCGACATGGTGTCGAGCCATGAGGG
>JAGQJJ010001306.1 GCA_020430675.1 Myxococcales bacterium | reverse complement strand
GCGGCTGATGGGCAGCCTGACCGGAGCCACCGCCCGCGCCGCCGCGCTGCTCAAGGTCGGCAGCGTCGCGCCCGCCGCCGATCGCGACCACCCCAACCACCTCGGCGCCAACCACCGGATGGTCTTCCGCCTGGTGCTCGGCCGCACGCAGGCCGTCATCGGCGAGTACACCTTCGCGATGGCGCCCTCGCGCATCAGCCGCACGCCCTCGGTGCGCATGGCCATCCACGAGACCGCCGCCGGCCGCACCGTCGACATGCCCCGCGACGCCGAGGGCCAGGTTCACTACGTCATCAGCGGCACCACCGGCTTCTGGCCCAGCGGCGCCGGCCCCAACGCGCCCGATGGCATGGCCGAGCTGCACGCCCTCAAGGCCATCTTCGACGCCTTCATCAACCCCACCGCCATCGGCTTCGCCCGCGACGATCTCGAGCTGCACTGGATCAACCCCGACGAGCCCGTCACCGCGTTCGACCACGTCGGCGACGCCGCCTACCTCGTCGTGCCCGCCGGCAACGGCGTCGAGGTCCACCGCCAGGCCGGCAGCGCCAACTTCAACTACACCATCCGCCTCATCGCCATCGGCCGCGTCCGCCAGCCTCGCGTCGACCGCTCGCGCCGCGCCGAAGCACGCCGCCTGAGCCTGCTCCAGCGCGTGCGCGCCGCGCTGGGGGCGTTGCAGGCATACAGCTTCGACACCCTGTTCGCGCAGTACCAGCTCCTCATCGCGCCCTACGCCCAGGTCATCACCCTCGTCGGCGACGTACGCGCCTTCCTCGAAGGCTGGGTCAGCGGGGTCGACACCTGGGCGAAGAACGCGGTCAAGCGCGATGCGGGTCTGGGCAAGGTGAAC
>JAGQJJ010001305.1 GCA_020430675.1 Myxococcales bacterium | reverse complement strand
CGCTTGATCGGTCTGGTTGCAGCCCGGCGCGCCGTTGATGCACTGCTCGACGCCCAGCGCGCAAATGCCGGGCAGCCCGGTCGCGCAGGTGGCGCCGGCCTCGTCGATCACCTCTTCATCGGTCTGGCCGTCGCAGTCGTTGTCGAGGCCGTCGCAGATCTCGTCGACCGGCTCCTGGTTCTGCAGGCAGACCAGACCGCCGCCCTCGCAGGCCTGGGTGCCTTCATCGCACTGGCCGAAGAAGTCGGTGTTGCAGTCATCGCCCACGCCGGCGAGCTGGCCTTCGTCGGTCTGGCCGTCGCAGTCATTGTCGAGGCCGTCGCACGCCTCGGGCACGGGATCCGTCGCGCCCGTGCAGACGAGCGCCCCCGCGGTGCAGACCTGGCGTCCGAGCTCGCACGAACCGACGCTCTCACCGCAGGCGCGGCCGCCCTCGGGGTTGTTCTCGTCGACCCGTCCGTCGCAGTCGTCGTCCATCGCGTTGCACAGCTCGGTGCTCGGCGTCACGGCGCCCATGCAGATCACGGAGCCTTCGACGCAGCGGTTGGTGCCCACCGAGCAGGCGCCCGTGTCGACGCCGCAGCTGCCGCCGCCGCCGGGATCGCCCTCGTCGATCATGCCGTCGCAATCGTCGTCGCGCGCGTTGCAGGTCTCGACCGCGGGGTCCGCCGGGGTGCACGAGTATTCGCAGCCGTCGGTGGCGACGCCGTTGATGTCGTACCAACCCGTTTCGCAGTCGCCGGCCTCGTAGGTGCACACCGACGCCTCGCAGCGCGGGCTGTCGACGTGGCGGAAGCGGCAGCTTCGTCCACAGCTTCCGCAGTTGCTCGGGTCGGTGGTGAACTCGACGTCCT
>JAGQJJ010001304.1 GCA_020430675.1 Myxococcales bacterium | reverse complement strand
GCCGTCACTCCGCGTTCGGGTCGCCTGGGCACCGTTCGAACGTGTCGTCGAGGGCGTCGACGTGCCCCATGGCATCAACTTGCCGGCAAACGATGGGCAGCGTGCGCTCGGCGGTGCAGCCGTCTTCCGTGACCGCGCCGGCGGCGTCGAGGACCTGCAGGCAGTCCATCGGCTGGCAGCGCCGAAAGCCGAAGCCGAACGATGAGTGGAAGTAGCGAAAGTGTGCGTCGCTGACTTCGACGGTCATCTCGTCGTTGGCATGGCGGCCACCGAAGCTGTAGGCCGCGGTGATGGGGCTGACCACGCCGCCCCGCGAGATCCAGGCGCCGTCGACGCTGTAGACCGGCCCGAGGTCATCGACGCCGGTCGGGCGCGCCTGGACGTAGATGATGCCTTGCGCGGTGGCATGGTCGAGCGTGCAGATGTGATCGATGTCATCAAGTTCGGTGGTGGGACCGGGGCAGAAGAACTGGTCGTCGCATGGCACCTCGCGATGCTGCGGCACGCGCACTCGGAAGCCATGTTCGTCCACTTCACCGCTCGCGTCGGGCGCGGCGTCGGGCTCTGCGTCGAGCTCTGCGTCGGGCGCCGGCCCCCGATCGGCTTCGGCGTCGGCGATGGCGCCATCGAGCGTGGCGTCGGCATTGGCGCCCCGATCGGGCGTCGGGTCATCGCCGCCCGACGACGAGCAGGCGGCGAGCAACAACAGCGGCGCGGCGATCCATCGGCGCATGGCCGACCTCCTGTACTGCGTCGGAGGCGTACGCTACAACCGGCTCATGCGTCTGTGCAACCGCGCCCTGGTCGTCGTGGTGGCCGCCCTGTGGTTCGGGTGCGACGGTGACACAAACGGCGACGCGCCGGTGGATGCGGCCGCCGATGTCAGCGCCGATGGGGGC
>JAGQJJ010000129.1 GCA_020430675.1 Myxococcales bacterium | reverse complement strand
TCCAGGTCCGGCTCCGTTTCGAAGGATTCGCCGCCTTGTTAGCCGCGCAGCTCGCCGCCTCATCCCCCGAGTTTCAGCCGCCGCCTGAAGTAGAGGAAAGAATCTCCGCCCGCGCGGCCGCCCGCTTTGCAGCGGCGGATTGGATAGGGAGGCACTAGCCGCCGAATCCCGCCACCTGAGTGGCGCCGACGATCGCCCGCCGCCGATAGTATGGGCGCGGGTTCATCGGTAGCCGAGGGGTTCAAAGGCGCGGGGCACTCAGCCCATCAGCGCCCGGTCCAGAGTCCGGTACTGGATCGCCTCCATCACGTGGTTGGCGGTGATCGCGTCCGCGCCTTCGAGATCGGCGAGCGTGCGGGCGACCTTGAGGATGCGGTCGTGGGCGCGGGCGGAGAAGTTGAGTTCGTTCATGGCGTGTTCGAGCAGCCCGGAGCTTTCGGAATCGATGCCGCAGTGCTGGCGCATGAGGCGGGGCGACATGCCGGCGTTGCAGAGCACCGCCTTGCCGCCCTTGGTCTGCCCGGCAAAGCGCTGCCGCTGGATCTCGCGGGCTTGGGCGACGCGCTCGCGGATCACCGTTGAGGTTTCGCCGCTGGTCTTGGCGGAGAGTTCCTTGTAGTTGATGAGCGGGACATCGACGTGGAGGTCGATGCGGTCGAGCAGCGGGCCGCTGATCCGCTGCCGGTAGCGCAGGACGGCGGCGGTCCCGCAGTTGCAGGCGCGCTTCGGGTCGCCGAAGTATCCGCACGGGCACGGATTCATCGACGCGACGAGCATCACCCGCGATGGGTAGCAGAGCGTCGCCTGGGCGCGGGCGACGACCACCTCGCCGTCTTCGAGCGGCTGGCGCAGGCTCTCAAGGGCGTTGCGGCGAAACTCGGGCAGCTCGTCGAGGAAGAGCACGCCCTGGTGGGCCAGCGAGACCTCTCCGGGCCGCGCTTGTGGGCCGCCGCCGATGAGCGCTGCGTCGGACACGCTGTGATGCGGGGCGCGGAAGGGGCGCTGCCGCAGCAGTGGTTCGTCGGCGCGCAGCAGGCCGGCGATGCTGGCGATGGTCGAGCACTCAAGGCGCTCGGTGAAGGTCATCGGTGGGATGATCGAAGGCAGACGGCGCGCGAGCATCGTCTTGCCGGCGCCGGGCGGACCGATGAAGAGCAGGTTATGGCCCCCGGCGGCGGCGATCTCGAGGCCCCGGCGGGCGAAACGCTGGCCGCGCACGTCGGTCATGTCGATGGGGAAGCGACCCTGCGGTGGTCCTTCGGCCGGCGGACTGACGCGGGCGAGGGGCGAGCCGCCGTTGAAGGCCTCAACGGCCTCGACCAGATGGTCGACCCCATAGACCTTCAGCCCTTCGACGACAGCGGCTTCGGCGGCGTTGGCCGCGGGCACCAGCATGGTCTCGATGCCCAGGCGGCGCGCGCCGGCGGCGAGTGGCAGCACACCGCGGATCGGGCGCACGCGGCCATCGAGGGAGAGCTCGCCGATGACCATCATGCCTTGCAGCGCATCGATCGGCAGCTTGCCATCGGCGGCGAGGATGCCGAGCGCGATGGGCAGGTCGAAGGCGGTGCCGTCCTTGCGGATATGAGCCGGCGCGAGGTTGACGGTGACCCGCTTCTGCGGGAGGCCATAGCCACAGTTGTCGAGCGCCGACTTGACCCGCGTGCGCGACTCGCAGACGGCCGCGGCAGGCAGGCCGACGGTGGCGAAGACCATCATGCCCCGGCCGAGGTCGACTTCGACGTCGACGCGATACCCTTCGATGCCGAGCACCGCGCCCGAGATCACCGTGGCCAACAAAGCGGACCCCTTCTGCGCTGGCCCGCATGTGGTGCGGGCCGGTTGGGTCTCGGTTAAGCATTCGGCGTGCCAATGAATAAAACCATTTGTATTCAGGCGGTTGAGTATGCTTCTGCTTTGCAGGCAAGTGTCCAGGTCGTCCAGAATCTGCACGACCTGGACACCTGAGTGCGGAATTCGGCGATCAGGGGGCTTGCAACCGCCAGCCCGAATGGGGCGTCATCCTTGGGCAGTGCTGGATCGGTGAACCTGGATGCGCGGAGGGATCATGCGACGTCAAACACTTCGCAATCGGTTGCCCGTCGGGTTGCTGGCCGCGATGGGGCTGGTATTGACCGCTTTTGCCGCCACGGCGGCGCCAACGCCCGCCGACGATGTGGGCGCGCTCGCCCGCAAGGGCTTTGCGGCGATGCACGCCGGCGAGGTGGCCGCCGCGTCGGCCGCGTTCGAGGCGGCGGCGCGGGTGAGCGATCAGCCCGCGATGTGGTGGATGCGCGCCGGCGACGTGCATTTGCGCGCGGGTGAGCCGGAGCAGGCGCTGGCGGTCTGGAGCGAGGGGGTCGCTGCGATCCCCCAGGCGGCCGAGACGACGGTGCTGCTGGAGCGCATCGCTTTTGTCGCCGCGCGCTCGGGCAATGTGCATCACGCGGCGCTGGCCGAGCACCGTCTGGTCAAGGCGCTGGCGCGGGCGGTCGAGGCGGGTCGCACGTCGCCCATGGCGTGGCAGCATCATCAGCCACTGGAGCAGCGCCTGCAGATGCACCTCGCGCTCTCGGCTGAGATGTCGGCCATGTCGGGCGAGTTCACCCGCGCCGAGAAGGACGCGCGCGCGCTGATTCGCCGCGCGCCGGCGGCGCCGGACGGCTATGCGGCGTTGGGCTACGTGTTGTTGCAGGCGGCCGAGTTCGACGACGCGATCGCCGCGTTTGATGAGGCGCTGCGGCTCGACCCGACGCACGCGGCGGCGCTCAACAACCTGGGCACGGCGTTTTATATGAAGCACGACCTGGACGCTGCCGAGGCGCAGTTTGAAGCCGTGCTCTCGTCGCCCGCGGCCAATGACCGCAGCCAGAGCATCGCGTTGTCGAACCTGGCCGAGCTCTTGATGTTGCAGGGGGCCTATGAGGACGCCGAGCGGCTGTATCGCGACGCGATCGAAGCCTGCCCGGATGGCGCCTGGTCGTATATGGGCCTCGCGGCGACCTATGATGTCTCGGGCCGGTACGACGAGGCGATCAACACGATGATCGATGGCTGGGAGCGCGATTCGAACGGGCTCAGCCGGGTGAACACGCACTTCTTCCAGCCCGAGTGGGCGTGGCAGCGCGACGCGCTCATCGCCGAGATCGAAGGCGAGCCGAAGACCGCGATCGCGTTGTGGCGCAAGGTTGCGGTGGGCAAGGTGGGTGCGCTGGTCGAAGCGGCGCGCTATCACCTGACGGCGCTGGCTCTCGACAAGTAGCCGGCGGGTTCACCGGCGCCCGGCGTCTCCCAGCACGCTGACCAGCGGCCGACCGGTCCCGAGGGCGTCGGCCCGCTGCCAGAGCGGCGCGAAGCCGCCCTGCGCGACCAGCGCTTCCAGATCGGCCAGATAGATGAGGCGGGCGGCGCCGGCCTGGCGCAGCGTCGTCGCGATCTGCGCCAGCCGGTCGGATCCCCCACCCAGCCAGGCGAGCGAGAGTTGCGCGCGCACCGAGTCGGCGGGCACGGCGTGCGCGGTCAGCAGGGCGCCGATCCACGCTTCGAGCGCGGGGGGCGGTTGCCGCGTCCAGGCGAGCCAGGCTTGCACCCGCTGGGCGAGGGCTTCCGGTGCGTCGGGCCGGTCGATGTCAAGCAGGACGAGGCGGCGCATGCGGCGGGTCGGCGTCTCGATCAACACCGCGGCGTCGGGGCGGATCGCGCCGCCGTCGCGGAGTGGGGCGAGCGTGCGGTCGATGAACCGCACGACGGTGCCGGATGGCGGGCTGGCGGCGAGGAAGGCGACCACCGCCGCGGTCACGTCCAGGGCATGGCGCAGGGCTTCGACGGACAGCGGGGCAGGAACGGTGGAGGGCACGCCGGCGTTGGCGAGGTGCGCTACGCCGCCGGGCGCCAGGGTATGCACCATGGTCGGCTGGCCGCGTTCGGCGGGCAGCGGCGCGCGGGCCAGGTAGCCATGGTGGAACAGCTTCATGGCCCGCTCCGCGGCGGTCTTGTACGACGGGAAGTGCAGCGCCTGGAGGTGCTCGATGAGGCAGTGGCCGAGGCGGGCGACGTCGGCGAGGATCGCGTCGTCGCGCGGCGTCCACCGCAGCGGCGGCAGCGCATCGTCGGGGCGGCGGAAGCGGGATCGAGCCATCTCGGGGCCTCGGGAGCGCAATTCACGGGGTGAAGCGGGCGTGCTAACCCCGTGAATAGTCGAGGCGACCGCCGGACGCAAGGCGATTCTCGGCGAATGCGAGGCTTGTGGTGGGAGTTGGGCTTTGGCGCGCGGGCGGCGCGATGGCCGGTCGGTGATGAGTGACCGCGGCGCGCGGTGGGTCAGTAGACGCGGCCGAAGATGGCGTAGCTGGCGATCAGCGTCTCGATCAGGTCGACGTGGTTGGTCAGCCGATAGCGCGCGCGGAAGTAGAGGCTGGCGAGGCGGTCGTCTTCTTCGGGGTCGGCGTCCGCGTCGAACTCGTACCAGGCGCGCATGGCGCGGTCGTAGTTGTCGGCGAGCTCTTGCGCCTTCTTGATGAGCTGCACGCCGCCGGTGTCGCGGTCGACCTGGTACTGGCAATGCGCGGTGGGCGTGAACGGCTCGCGGCATTCGCCCTGGTAGCAGGTGAAGCCATCGGGGCAGCTGCCGAGCGGGAAGCTTTGGCTGCAGAGCTTGGGCAGGCCGCAGGCGCCGTTGGTGGGCACGCAGTTGCCGATGTCATCGCATTCTTCGCCAGCGCCGCAGAGGCTCGGGTCGTCGGTGCAGTCCTGCAGGCAGAAGGTGTCGCCGTCCTCGACGATGGGCTGGCAGTAGGTGCCGCCGAGGAAACCGGTATGACCCACGCAGTCGGCGTCTTCGGTGCAGGGCGAGCACAGGCCGGCCGAGCCGCCGGCGACGGCTTCGCAACGCGGCTGGATGGCGGCGTAGGCCACGCCCGAGAGCGGGTCGGTGAACACGTAGCGTTCGGCGGCCTGCGGGTCTTCAAGCTGGACTTCGGCGTCGCTGCCCGGGCGGAAGACGTTGAGCTGGTCGTTGAAGCGCGTGCTGTACGAGGCGGTGGTGAAGATGAAGCCATACCAGAGGATGTCGGTGGCCATGGCAAAGGTGGGATCGGTCTCGACCAGCGGGCGCGCGGCGGGGTCGAGGCATTCGTTGTCGACGCAGGTGCCCACATCGCAGGCGCCGAAAGGATGCTCGCCATCGCAGGCGCCGATGAAGGGCGCGCAGTCGCCATCGCTGGGCACGCAGTTGCCGGCTTGGCAGACGGTGCCGTCGGGGCAGGTGTCGCCGCCGTTGGTGCAGTCGCGCAGGCAGACCTGGTCATCGCCGAGCGGCTGGCAATAGCTGCCGCCGAGGAAGCCGGTGAAGCCGGCGCAGTCGGCGTTGGCTTCGCAGGGTTCGCAGAGGCCGACCGGACCACCGCGGAAGGGGCCCGACGAAGCGCCGGTCTCGGGGTCGAAATAGCCGCCCGAGGCCACATCATAGAGCGGCGCGGGCGGGTTGTAGCGCAGCGAGAGGGTCGGGAAGCCCTGCGGCGAGGTCTCGCCGGTGGGCACCGCGACGGGCGCGAAGGTCGGGTAGTTCTTGGCCAGCAGGTCGTCCATCAGGCCCTCGAACTCTTCGGGGAACCAGTCATAGAAGCTGATGGCATAGGTGCCGGCGTCGCCGTCAACGCCCAGAATATAGGCGTCGGGGTCGGTGATGGCCCAGACGGCGGCGAGCGTGGCCCAGTAATGGCCGGCTTCGAGGGGTTTGAAGGGGAAGTTGTAGCCCGCCTGGTCATCGTAGATGCTGAAGCGGCGGCGGCCGACGCCGGGCTCCATGTAGAGCGTCTCGCCCGTCTCGCACTCGGGGTCGGGGCGCTCGTTGCCTTGCAGTTCGGGCTCTTCGCTCAGGTGGATGAGCGAGCCGTTTGTGCCCTGGCACCAGCGGCCGTAGGGCGGCGTCGCCATGACCTCGGCGAGCAGGTTGAAGCCGCTGTTGATGGCCAGATCGTAGACGCGATCGAAGAGCGGGTCGAAGCCATAGGGCGCCACGTACCAGCTCTGGAAGATGTCGCTCAGAGGCAGGAAGTCATAATAGTAGTAGTCGATCAGCGGGTACCAGATGTCGAAGAAGGGCCGATCGCGCCGGTAGTTCACGAAGGGATAGTAGGCGCGGTAGTCGTCGATGTGGCTGCGCGCGATCTCGAAGGGATCGGCGCCCTGATCGAAGACATGGCAGCTCACGAGGCCGCCTTCCCATTCGTCGGAGCAGAACAGGAACGGCACGCGCACCGGACGGTCGGTGGGGTTGGCCTCTTTCTCTTCGAGGTACTCGGGGTAGGGCATGTACTCGCGGCCGGCGTCGCTCAGGTCGTCGAGGCTGGGGAAGGCGCGGGCGATGGTCGTGTAGTGATAGCGTTCAAGCGCGGTGATCGAAGGCAGGCCCGAGTCATCGTAGCTGAAGCCATCTTCGGTCTGCGTCAGGATCTGGCCGGCGCGGCCGAGGTCGGCGCTGTGCTTCTTGAAGACCGGCACCAGGCCGGGCTGGTTGGCGAGGCAGCGGCTGCCGACGATCTCGTGCGGGTAGGTGGCGCAGCGGTCGGGGTTGGCGACGTAGCTGCCCGAGGTGTAGCCGAAGACGATGGCGGCGGCGTCGTACTTGCCGAGGCCGTTGTTGTCGTTATGCCATGAGTAGCCGTAGTCCATGATCGAGCTGTACTGCTTCTGGCGCATCAGACCGGCGTCCTGGGTTGGCGTGAGATCGGTGAGGCGGTAGATGTCGCCGACGGTCTGGGCGTCGATCAGCGTCTCTTCGCGCAGATTCCAGTACTGGTCGAAGTAGTTGAGGCTGTCATAGCTGCCCTGGAAGTTGTGGCGCAGGCCCAGGGTATGGCCGACCTCGTGCTCGGCGGTGGCGGCGAAGATCTCGGCGCGCAGCTCGCGCCAGACGTTCTCGTAGTCTTCGCGCTCAAGGTATTTCTGGGCCAGGCCGGCGATGTCGGGCGCGATCATGTCAGGCATGTCGGCGGTGCGGGCGCGGGCGGTGGCGCGGCGGGCCATGTGCTTCTTGATGGCGATCGGATTGAGCACGCGGGTCGGATCGAGGCGGTCGCGCTCGTCGTCGCTCAGCGCCTCCCAACGCTTGCCCGAGGCGCCGGCGAGGCCGCGGCGGACCTCTTCGCCGAGCAGCATGCCGCTGGCGCCGTTGGCCCGGGCGGTGTCGAGGCGGCGCTGCACGGCGTCGGCGTCGAACGGGCGCAAGGCGTCGCGGTCGACCTGCGGGCGCGTCGGGCGGCGCTCGCGGTGCATCGGGCGGTCGATCGGCACGCGATCAAGGCGCGAGGAGGGGCGCGCGATGTGGTCGCGGCCCGTCAGGCGGGCGGCGACCTCTTCCTGGAACTGCTCGCCGCGCACCAACTGGCCCAGCTTGAGCTTCTCGTTGAAGTAGCGCAGCACGTCGACGGCGTAGGTGGCCCAGGTGCTGACCGCGGCGCCGTAGATATAGGCTTTGCCGGAGATGATCTCGCCGGTGATGGGATCGGCGGCCGAGGGGCCGTAGCCGAGCAGGCCTTCGAGGGTGTCGGGGGCGACCCAGTGCAGGGCGCTATAGCGCAGGTCACCCATGCGCGGCGCGAAGCCGGCTTTGCCGCAGGCATCGGGATCGCCTTCGACCACCGGGGTATGGCACAGCACGAACGGATCGGCGCCGACGGTGACCCCGGCGGCGGCGAGGCCGTCTTTGAGCGCGGTGTTCCATTGCGCCATCGTGGCGACGGCGGCGTCCTGCAGCAGCGGGTCGTCGGGGAACGCGGCGCTCAGGTAGTAGGGCACGCTGCGCACCGTGCGCTCGGGCAGCGGGATGGGGTTGCCGTCGTCATCGACGCTGCGCTCGAAGATGTCATGGCGGTTGATCAGGTAGCGACGGCCGGCGTCGGTGATGCCGCGCTGTTCGTCGTAGGTGAAGTACTCGGAGCGGAAGTAGCCGAAACGGCTCATCAATTGGTCGCTGTAGTGGAAGGGCTCGTAGGTGGACCTGGCCGGCAGCTTCGAGAATGAGGTGCGCACTTCGATCTCGGCCGAGGCGCAGTCCTCGGCGGCGAAGCCCCACCAGGTGTAGATGCAGCCATCGATGTCGGGCTCGACAAAGAGCTTGCCGAGCACGTCGAAGTAGTTGAGGTGGCCGTCGGTCTCTTCGCGGTAGAAGGCATCGGCGGCGTAGGCGGGATCCTTGCCTTGCTCTTCCTGCACGAAGTACGCAGCCTGCGTGACCTGGGCCATCGGCGCGATGAAGTCGAAGTTGACGATCTGGTTCTGCGACCAGTCGACGCGGATGTAGTCACGCTCGTGCCAGAGGCGGTCGGACGTGTCTTCGACGATGACGTTGCCCTGCTCGCCGGTGGCCGAGTTGTACTCGCGCAGGATGTCGACGTGGGCCTCGATGGGCCAGGCGGCGAGGGGGTTCTCCTTGCCGTCGAACGCGACGTCGGTCGAGGGGGCCTCGCTGCCGCGCACCAGGGGGTAGCTGCGGTAGGCGACGAGCAGGTTCTCCTGGATCTCCCACCGCACGCGTTCGAGCTTGCCGGTCTCGCCGATGAA
>JAGQJJ010001303.1 GCA_020430675.1 Myxococcales bacterium | reverse complement strand
CCTTGTATGCCGCCGCCGAGGGCGGAGACGCCGTCTGGAGCGAGCGGCAATCGGTCGACTTTGATGAGGGCTTCTTTGCCATCGCGCTGGGCGCCGTCGCCGCGCTCGATCCGGCGCTGTTTGCCGCTCACGAGTCCCTGTGGCTGGGCGTCGCCATCGACGGCGACGACGAGATGACGCGCGTCGAGCTGGGCACCGCGCCGTTTGCCGGGTTTGCGGTGCAGGCCGGCGACGCGGCGACGTTGGCCGGCCAGGGCGCTGACGCCTTCGCCGCCGCCGTGCACCGGCACCCGTGGAGCGATCTGGACGACGTGCCGCCCGATCTGGCCGATGGCGACGATGACACCACCTACGACGCCGCGCCCGCGGGCGGCCTCGAACTCAACGACGGCGCCTTCGCCCTGCTGTCGGGCTGCGGCGAGGGCGAGGTGCTCAAAAAGGGCGGCGGGGGCTGGGCCTGCGCGGTCGACGCCGCCGGCGAGACGATCGCCGCGATCGGCCTCGATGGCACCGTGCTGGCCATCACCGAGGGTGACGGGACGCACTCGGTCGACCTGGCGCCGCTGGCCACCGACCTCGATCCGGGCAACGAGCTACTGATCGACATCGCCCTCGACGGCACCGTGCTGCAGCTCACCGACGCGGGCGGGTTGCACGCCATCGATCTGGCGGCCCTGGGCGATGACGACGACGCCGACCCGCGCAATGAGCTGAACGAAGACCTGTCATTCGACGGTTCGACCCTGGCCTTGTCGGACGCCGGCGGCACGCAGCGCGTCGATCTGTCGGGGCTGGCGGGTGAGACCAACACCGAGATGGTCTTCGATGGCACCACCCTCGCGCTCACCGACCGCGATGGCACCCTCAGCGTCGATCTCTCATCGCTGGGCGATGACCTGGACGCCGACCC
>JAGQJJ010001302.1 GCA_020430675.1 Myxococcales bacterium | reverse complement strand
CTGCGCCAGGCGATACCCCGTCGTGGTCGGCTCGGCCGGCTGCAGGTGGGTGAAGGCCATGGTGCAATCGTCTGCGGTCGCGTCGATGCGCTCGGCCAGCGCGGCGAGCAGGGTGGCGAGGCGCTCGTTGACCAGTCGCAGACCGGCGCGCAGGCGCAGCGCGTCGGCGTTGTCCTGCACGTCCATCGAGGTCGCGCCGAGGTGGATGATGCCGCCGCCCACCGGGCACTGCTCGGCGAAGGTCTTCACCTCGGCCATGAGATCGTGGCGGATGTCTTTCTCGATGGCTTGCGCGCGCTCGATGTCGATGTCATCGACGTGGGCCCGCAAGTCATCGACCTGAGCCTGCGTCACCAGCCCCGCGTCGCGCTGAGCGTCGGCGAGCGCGACCCAGATCCGGCGCCACAGGCGGCGCTGGTGGGCCAGGCTGAAGATGCGCCGCATCTCGGGCGAGCCATAGCGCCAGGTGAACGGCGACAGGAAGGTCTCGTGGGTGAAGCTCATCGCTCGCTCCGCGGGGCCATGCCTTCGACGCCGTAGGTATCGAGCACCACCAGCTCGCCGCGGCCCGGACCCACCGAGACATAGCGGATGGGCGCCCCGGCCAGCTCGGCGATGCGATGCAGGTAGGCCCGGGCGGCCTTGGGCAGCTCGCTCCAGGTGCGCACGTCGCGGGTGGGGGTCATCCAGCCGGGCCACGTCTCGTAGATCGGCTCGACGCGCTCCAGATCGGGCGTATCGGGCAGGTGGTCGATGACTTCGCCGTCGAGCCGGTAGCCGGTGCACAGCTTGATCTCTTCGAAGCCATCCAAGACATCGAGCTTGGTCACGGCCAGCGCGGTGAAGCCGTTGAGCCACGCCGCGTAGCCGATCGAGACGCCGTCGAACCAGCCGCAGCGCCGCGGGCGGCCCG
>JAGQJJ010001301.1 GCA_020430675.1 Myxococcales bacterium | reverse complement strand
TGGACGAGGTGCGCGCCCTACGCATCGCACAGGGCGCGGGTCACGGCGCCGTCGGGGCCGTCGGTCCGCCGCGCGCACCCGATGGCGTCACGCTCGATGCGCCAGGGGCCATCGGCGATCGCCCGCCCGTCGGCATCATAGGCCAGCGCCCGGTCACCGACCGCGGTGGCCGCCTGCGGGTGCGCGTCATCGGCGTAGCGATAGGCCACCCCGCCCGCGCTCAGCAGACGGCCGCCCGGGCTGTAGGCATAGGTCTCGGTCGCGGCGCCGATGCGGCTTGAGATCAACCGGTCCAGATCATCGAAGCGCTGATGATGCGCGACGATTGCCCCGTCGATGCCATGGGTCTCAAGCGTCGGGTTGTCGCGCTCGTCGTAGGTCAACCGCGAGTCCATGCGGACATGGCCCTGGCGATCGCGATACCGGGTCGCGGTCAACCGGTCGGTCAGGGCGTCGTAGTCCCGCTCCAGCGCGACCCCACCCTCAAAACGGGCCCGCCGGATGCGGTCGGCCGCATCCCAATCAACCGCCTGAAGCAGCGCGCGCGTTTGCCCGCCGGCCGTCGCGTCGACCGCCTGCAGACGGCCCGCGCCATCGCGACGCCAGCGCAGCGCGATCGCGACCGTCGGCTGCGCGCCGCTGCCCGCCTGCAGTCCGCTGCGCAGCACCTCGCCCTGCAAGGTGTTTTCGAACTCGGCGGCGTACCATGTCGGCGCGTTCAGCGCTTCGGCGCGCACGGCGGCCGAAGGCTCGAAGCGCCAGCCGGCAAGATGGCCCAGCGCGTCGTAGCGCATCGCGCGCGCCCCCGCCGGGCCGATGGTCCGCGCCAGCCGGCCCATGGCCAGCGCGCCGGGCTCATCGTGCTCGCTGATGAACTCAGCGACGGTCTCCCCCCAGGTCGCCCGGGTGCGCACGACCCGCCCCAAC
>JAGQJJ010001300.1 GCA_020430675.1 Myxococcales bacterium | reverse complement strand
CCGGGATGCGCCGGCCGCTGAAGACGTCGACAAACGCCTCGGCGTCGACGCGCACCGCGGCGGGCAAAGGCACCTCGGCGCGGGTCGCGGCCGGGTCGCGGCTGAGCACCACCGCCGCGGGCGCGCCGTCGTCGAGCGCGCGCAGATACGTGAGGCGCTCGGCCTCTTCGCGCAGCAGGTGCAGGTCGCCGCGGCGCAGGGCGGGCAGGCAGGTGCGGGCGCGGCCGAGCAGGCCGATGCGGCGCGCGGCTTCGGCCTCAAAGGCGCTGCGGTCTTCGGCGAAGCGCATCAGGTGGCGGTTGTCGGGGTCGTAGGCGCCCGGCTCGCCGTATTCGTCGCCCTGAAAGAGCACCGCGGCGCCCGGCATGGTCAGCGCAAAGGTCTGGGCCATCACGAGGCGATCATAAGCCACCGGATCGTCTTCGGGCGGTGACAGCGGATCGGTCCACGGGTCATGCCACTCGCCGAGCTGACCGGCGGCGGCGCTGATGAAGCGCGGCACGTCGTGGTTGCCGACGAAGTTGGCCATGACCGCGGCGCTGCCGGCCCAGGCGGCTTCGCTCTCGCGCCAGGCGTCGGCCAGCGTCCACATCGGCTCGACCTCGTCGGCGAGCACGGCGCGCGTGGCCCACATCAGCGGGAAGTCGAATTGGCCGTCGAGGCCGTCGGCGCCCAGGTAATAGCGCACGACGTCGTAGCCGAAGGCGTCGGTGAAGGTCTCACCGACCAGATATTGCCGCGTGCGCAGGCCCTCGAAGCGGCGGTGCACGCGGGCGGTGAGGTGGCGGGTGACAAAGCGGGGCATCATCGGCACGGCGTCGACGCGCAGGCCATCGAGGTCAAAACGCTCGATCCACCACAGCGCGTCTTCGAGCTGCGCGTCGAGCATTTCGGGCTCATCCCAAGAAAAATCAGGGAGATACGGCGT
>JAGQJJ010001299.1 GCA_020430675.1 Myxococcales bacterium | reverse complement strand
GCACGGCGGCAAACCACTGATTCCAATTTGATTTCAGGTGCCGCAGCCGCCCCGGACGTCACTCTTCTTCGTGGCGATCCGGCTTGCCGCGGAAGTGCAGGCGAATCGGCGTTCCCGTCAGGGGAAACGCCTCGCGCAGCTGGTTTTGCATGTACCGCTCATAGCTGAAGTGCACCGCCTCGGGGTCATTGCACGACACGACGACCGTCGGCGGCGCCACCCGCGCCTGGGTGGCGTAGTACATCTTCAACCGACGGCCGTGCACCACCGGGGGCTGATGGCGCTGCACGCAGAGCTCAAGCCAGCGGTTCAGCTCGGCGGTCGGCACGCGGTGCAGGTGGGCGGCGC
The DNA here is from genome assembly GCA_020430675.1 of Myxococcales bacterium. Next base: position 581 of record JAGQJJ010001299.1, on the reverse strand, counting down.
GCACCTCGTCGACCAGATCCATCAGCTTGTGCACGCGCTGGCCGGTCAGGCCCGACAAAAACAGCACCGGCGCAAACGCGGCGAAGGGCAGCTTCAGCTCCAGCTGCGCGCGGAATTGCTGGGCGGTCTTGTGGTCCTTCTCCAGCGCATCCCATTTGTTCACCGCCAGGACCAGCGCCCGCCCCTTCTCGGCGGCCACGCCGACGACGCGCGCGTCCTGGTCGGTGACACCGACCGTGGCATCGATGAGGCAGATGGCCACATGGCAGCGGTCCATCGCCTTGAGCGTGCGCACGACGCTGAAGCCTTCGCTCGTGCCGCGATCGATCTTCTTCTTGCGGCGCAGTCCCGCGGTGTCGATGAGGATGTACTCGCGATCACCCACGCGAAGCCGGGCGTCGATGGCGTCGCGCGTGGTGCCCGGCGTCGAGTCGACGATCATGCGCTCCTCGCCGAGCAGGCGGTTGGTCAGGGTCGACTTGCCCACGTTCGGCCGACCGACCAACGCCACGCGGGTGATGCCCTCGGCGTCTTCGTCTTCGTTCTCGTCGTCTTCGGGCAGCCGCGCGACGATCTCGCCC
>JAGQJJ010001298.1 GCA_020430675.1 Myxococcales bacterium | reverse complement strand
CCGGCTCTGGGATCAGGGTGATGGCTTCAACCGCGGCGATGCGCTGCCAGGGGCCGATCTCATCTGATGGCAGCGTCGTTCGCAGCGCCTCATGCCGGCTCAGCAGCCAGCTCAGCGCATGCGAAAGCGCATCGACGTTGAGCGGACCGCGAAGCCAGACCGCCAGCGGGATGTTGTACTCGGCGGTGTTTGGCATCAGCCGGTCGAGGAACCACAGGCGCTCCTGCGCAAACGACAACGGCAGCCGCTCGTCGCGCGCGACCCGCTCGATGGGTGGCAGCGCAACCCCCGCGGCGGCATCGACCAGCCGGGCCTGGGCGGCGACCGTCGTCGCTTCGAACAGCGCGCGCAGCGGCACCGCGACCCCGAGCGCCGCGGTGATGCGGCTCGCGACCTGCGTCGCGCGCAGCGAGTGGCCGCCCAGCTCGAAGAAGTCATCCTCGGCGCCGACCGCGTCGAGGCCAAGCACCGCGGCCCACGCCTCGGCCACCGCCGCTTCGACGTCGGTGCGGGGGCGCACGAAGCCGGTCGACAACACCGCGCGCTCGACCTCGGGCGCGGGCAGCGCCGCGCGGTCGACCTTGCCACCCGGCGTCAGCGGGATGGCATCGAGCCAGACGAAGGTCGATGGGATCATGTACTCGGGCAGAGATCGGGCGAGGTGGCTCCGCAGGTCGGCGATGGGTGCCATGTCACCGACCAGATAAGCCACCAGCCGCGGGTCGCCGTCGGGCTCGGGGCGCGCGACGACCACCGAGCGGCGCACGCCGGGGCAGGCGCTCAGCGCCGCTTCGACCTCGCCCGGTTCGATGCGATGGCCGCGGATCTTGACCTGCTGGTCCGCACGACCGTCGAAGAGCAGCACGCCGTCCGCGCGCCGATGGCCCAGGTCACCGGTGCGATACAGCCGCGCTCCGGGCCGTTCGGCGAAG
>JAGQJJ010001297.1 GCA_020430675.1 Myxococcales bacterium | reverse complement strand
CACACCCATAAGCGGCCGCCGACCGAGATCGCCGAGATCGCCGGCTTGTACCGCTCGGTCTGCTCCGACTTGATGCGGGCCCGCGCGCTGGGCTGCCAGCTCGACCTCATCGCGCACCTCGACGGCCTGACCGCGCGCGCCCACGACGCGCTCTACGGCACCCGGCCCTACCGCATCGATCGGGTGTGGACGTTCCTCAGCGAAGGCTTCCCAAAGGTCGTGCGCCGCTCGTGGCGCCCGGTCGCGCTCGCCTCATTGCTGTTCTATGGCCCGCTCTTGATCACCGCGATCGGCACCCTGATCCACGCCGATCTGGCCGCCGCCATCCTGCCCAAAGCGATGCTGCGCGCGATGGCCCAGAGCTACGCCGAAGGCTTCGACGGCCGCGACTTCGGCGCCGACTCGACCATGGCCGGCTTCTACGTCTACAACAATATCGGCATCGCTTTTCGCTGCTTCGCGACTGGCGTGCTCTTCGGCCTCGGCAGCCTCTTCTTCCTGGTCTACAACGGCCTCGTCATCGGCGCCGTGCTCGGCTACGTCATCCACCTGGGCCATGGTGGCAACATCCTCACGTTCATCTGCGGCCACGGCCCCTTCGAATTGACGGCGATCACCATCTCGGGCGCCGCCGGCCTCAAGATGGGCTGGGCCCTCGTCGCCACCGAAGGCAAGAGCCGCATCGCTTCGCTGCGCGCCCAGGCGCCCGACCTGGTGCAGCTTGTGCTCGGCGCCGCGGTCATGCTGGCGATCGCCGCCCTCATCGAAGGCTATTGGTCGCCCTCGGGCCTGCCCGCGCCGGTCAAGTGGGCCGCCTCGGCGGTCTTCAGCGCCACGCTGATCACGTACTTCGTCTTCGCGGGGCGTCGCCGATGAGGCTTGAACAGGCCACCTTTGCCCTGCGCCCGCGCACCCTGGGCGAGATCTTCGACCTGGG
>JAGQJJ010001296.1 GCA_020430675.1 Myxococcales bacterium | reverse complement strand
TCGCCATATTGCCCCTCAGCGGCGACGGTCAGCCGCGTGGGCCGGCGTTCGACCTGGGCGCAGTCGAGGCTGAGCAACGCCAGCAGCGCGGCCCAGCGGAACGTCGACCGGTGGGGTCGGCGCATGGTGGCCTCCTCCTGTCCTGGGTCACGGCGCGGTCGCGTCAGGCGTCGACACGGGGCTGTCAGTCGCCGCCGAAGGTATACGAGATGCCCAGGCGCAGGGTCGGCGCCTCGCTCAGCAGGACGCCGCCGGTGAGGCCGAAGCTGCTGGTCGGTGAGTACTCGGCCTCGGCGTAGGTGCCGAAGTCGAAGCCGTCGTTATTGGTGCCGGTCGTAATGTTCTTCGACAGGCTGCCATCGCCCTCGAACGACACGTTTTGCATGACCTTTCCATAGAACGTGAGGCCGGCGCGCAGGCGCAGACCCTGGTCGCCGCGCAGGCCGACGCCCAGGCTGCCGATGCTCAGCCAGCTCAGCGGGTCATAGGTCCCGAAGGTGGCCTCACCCCAGAAGCGGTCGAGGTCACCGGCGCGCAACTGGGCGTAGGGCATCACGATCCCGTCGTCGAGCCCGATGATGCCCGAGAATGAGACCCCCGCTTCGCCGCCGAAATACTTCAGGTCGTAGCCGACAAAAAAACCGCCGCCGATCAGCGCGTAAGGCGAGTCGTCGACGTCATCGCCGGCGCCGGGCTCGTACTCGCGCACGCTGGTCAAGACGGCGTGCAGCGCCCGCACCGTGGCCCCGGCGAGGAAGCCATCGCGCATCTCGTAGCGGGCCGCGAGCCCGCCGCCGACATTGCGGTGGTGCTCCGCGCTGAGCCGTTCGCCGTCACAGCCATAGTCGGTGTTGATCGCCTCGCCATATTGCCCCTCAGCGGCGACGGTCAGCCGCGTGGGCCGGCGTTCGACCTGGGCGCAGTCGAGGCTGAGCAA
>JAGQJJ010001295.1 GCA_020430675.1 Myxococcales bacterium | reverse complement strand
GGCATCACATAGCCCTCGGCCGCGCGCGAGCAGACCAACGGGATCAGTGGCCGCGCATAGCTCTCGGGGCAGCCTTCGTATTCGTCCAGCCGCGCGAGCAGGGCCTCATCGACGACGTACAGCTCACCAACGACCGAGGTTTGGCCGCGCGCGACCAGCGCCGGATACCAATCGATTTGATACAGCGTGAAGCAGGGCGCGGTGCGCGTGGTGTCGACAAACCGCGCGCCGCGCAGCAGGTGATGCGAGACCTCGCCGCGGCGCAGCGTGCCATAGACAAAAACGACCGGCACCGCCGATCAGAGCGCTTCGAGGCTGAGCGTGTAGGGCGCGCTGGCGTAGCGGAAGCCGAAGACCTTGACCAGCGCCCGGCCCTGGTACTCGAACGTCTCGACATCGCCCGTCGAGTCGCTGCCGACCACGTTGCGCCCGTCGGGCCGCAGCGGCTGGTCGGCGCCCGCGTCCCACACATACACGTCGAGGTCGCCGAGCGCGTTGCTGAAGTTCAGCGTCATGCGCCATGGGCCGTCGATCTCGACGTTGTAGAAGTCGGGCTCGGCGTCGCAGATGCCGCCCTCGAACTCGCCCGGGCCGATGGCGCCGGCCTCGGCGGGGCTGTTGTCGGGCTCGTAGATCTCATCCTGCCCGCCGCAATTGCTCTGCACCTCGGGCGGCGGCGGGTTGGCCCAGTCGACCTCGGGGTCGCGGGCCACATCGACCATCGGCAGGCCGCTGGCGCCGGTGCTGCCATCGGCGATGACCTGCATGTCGCGCCGTCGCACGATGACCGTGGTGGGATAGCCCGAGAGCGGCGTCGAGTTGGCCAGAAACCCGCTCGCCGGCAGGGTATCGGCGTCGCCCACCCGCACTGACGGCGCGTTGCCGATGATGCGCGCCAGGTGGTTATGGGCCTCGACGTTGGTGGCCGGCTCGTAGTTGCTGTTC
>JAGQJJ010001294.1 GCA_020430675.1 Myxococcales bacterium | reverse complement strand
CGGGCCGAGCGCGAGGCCGCCCTGCTCGCCCGCCTGGGCGCCGACGAAGCCGGTCCGGCCCTGGTGCGCGAGGCCGGTCCCGAGTTCGGCCTGCGCGGCGCGATCCGCCGCCTGCTCGAAGGCGCTGGCGAAGAGCCTCGCGCCCGCCTGCTGGTCGCCCGCGTGGGCCTCGCCTGGCTCGGCGGCTTTGCGCTCTTTGCCCTGCTCACCGCCGACGCCGGCGCCGCCGGCTTCCTTGGCCTTGGGGCCGCCGCCCTGCCCGTGCTCGACCTGCTGCGCCGCCGCCGTCGGCGCCGCCTGCGCCTCGAAACCCAGCTTCAGGGCGCGCTTGAGGTCATGATCATCTCGCTGCGCGCCGGCCACGCCCTGCCCCGCGCGCTGCGGACCGCCGCCGTCGAGAGCGAAGCGCCGCTGACCGACGAGTTGCTGCGCGTGGCCCATGAAGCCGAGCTGGGCCGCCCGCTCGACGAGGCGCTGCTGGCCCTCGGCGACCGCGTGCCCCGCGCGGCCGCCCTGCGCACCTTCATCACCGCGGTGCTCGTGCTGCGCCAGACGGGCGGCAACCTGGTCGAGGTGCTCGAACGGGTCATCGACACCCTGCGCGCCCAGACGCATTACCACCGCCGCCTGCGCGCCCTGACCGCCGAGGGCCGCGCCAGCGCCTTCATCCTCGCCGCGCTGCCGCCGGTTTTTGTCGGCGCCACCGCGTTTGTCGACCCGCAATACATCGGCCGCCTGCTGCACCCCGGCCTGGGCCACGCCCTGCTGCTGGCCAGCGTCGGCCTCTACCTCGCCGGCCTCTTCTGGGTCCGCGCGCTGACCACCCCGCGGAGCTGACGGTGGACGACGCGACCCTCGCCCTCGCCACCGGCGCCTCGGCCCTGGCCACCGCGCTCGCGGTCGTGCTTGCGGTGCGCGCGGCCCGGGCCCACGGCGAGGGCGACGA
>JAGQJJ010000012.1 GCA_020430675.1 Myxococcales bacterium | reverse complement strand
TCGTCGTGCCGCAGGTTGATGCGGCGCGCCACGGCCGCCTGATGTACGGCCTCGGGGTCGGGCACGGCGACCCGCAGCGTGTCAAAACACGGGGTGGATTCGAGTTCAAACCCGAGCGTGCGCAGGCCGGCGGCGAGCGCCTCGGTCAAGCCGTGCACCCGCCGCGCGATGCGCCGCAGGCCCTCGGGACCGTGGTAGATGGCGTAGGCGCCGGCGATGACCGCCAGCAGCACCTGCGCCGTGCAGATATTGCTGGTCGCCTGATCGCGCCGGATGTGCTGCTCGCGCGTCTGCAGCGCCAGGCGATAGGCCGGACGGCCGTGCACATCGATCGACACGCCCACGATGCGGCCCGGCATCAGCCGCTTGTGGGCGTCATGGGTGGCCAGGAACGCCGCGTGCGGTCCGCCCGCGCCCAAGGGCACGCCGAAGCGCTGCGTGGTGCCGACCGCGATGTCGGCGCCCCACTCGCCGGGCGGCACCATGAGGGTCATCGCCAGCGGATCGGTCGCCGCGACCACCGTCGTGCCCGCCGCGTGCGCCCGTTTGGCGAGGCCGCCCCAATCGAAGATGCGCCCATGGGTATCGGGCGTCTGCACCAGCACGCCGGCCAGATCGCCCGTCGACCAATCGATGGCGTGGGCGTCACCGATGCGCAGGTCGATGCCCAGGGACTCGGCGCGCGTCTGCAGCACGGCCAGCGTCTGCGGATGGCAGGCGGCGTCGGCAAAAAACGCCGGCTTCTTGCCCCGCGCGATGGCCCGGCACATGGCCATCGCCTCAGCCGCCGCAGTGCCCTCATCGAGCAGCGACGCATTGGCCAGCGGCAGGGCGGTCAGGTCAGCGACCATCGTCTGGAAGTTGACCAGCGCCTCCATGCGGCCCTGGGCGATCTCGGCCTGGTACGGCGTGTACTGCGTGTACCAACCCGGGTTCTCCAGAAGATTGCGCTGGATGACCGGCGGCGTGACGCAATCGGCGTAGCCCAGGCCGATCAGCGACGTGAAGACCTCGTTTTCGTCCGCCATCGCCCGCAGGCGGGCCACCGCCGCGCGCTCGCCGATGCGCTTCGGCAGATCGAGCGGTCGATCGAAGCGGATGCTGCGCGGCACCGCCTCGTCGATCAATGTGTCGAGGGCGTCGACCCCGATCACGGCCAACATCGCCGCGACATCGGAGGGCGAGGGCCCCAGGTGACGGGGCGTGAAGTCGTCGACCCGGGCGAGCAGATCGCGAAGCGTCTCGGGCATCGGTCAAGGCTCCTGGCTGAGGCCGCGGGAGGATAACCGAAACACCGCCCATGCGCAGCGATTTCCGGCGTCGCTGGCGGCGAGCCGCTCTCGGTGCAAACTTTTATAAGTAACGAAAGTTACAAGTTTCCGTGGACAATTCTTCGCAATCCGAGTACCTCGGGCGGCCTCTTGCTCGTCTGGGGCGCAGTCGACGCCCGCGCCCTCAAAACCCGACCGTTCAAGGAGCTCCGATGCGCCTGCTGACCGTTCTGTTCGCCCTGACCAGCCTGCTGACCGCCTGTGGCCCCGAGGGGTCGACCGACGACCTCGACCCGGTGCTCGCCGATGGCGCCGACCCCCTCATCTACGGGTCGGACGACCGTCGCGAGCCGTACCAGCTCAACGACGCGGTCTCGAGCCATCTCGCCGAGGCGACCATGGCCATCCTGCAGTCCTCGCAGCTCTCGGCGATCAGCGGGGGCTACCGCATCGACACGTCGAGCACCTTCGCGCAGTCGTATTCGCTCTGCGCCGACGAGCCCTACCGCAACCAGCCCAACCCGGCGTTCTGCACCGCCTTCCTCGTCGCGCCCGACGTGGTCGCGACCGCCGGGCACTGCATCTCGAATCGCGATTGCGGCCGGGTGAAGTTCGTCTTTGGCTTCCAGATGGTCGACGCCAACACCGTCGTCGGCTCGGTGCCGAGCGGCGACGTCTACTCGTGCGCCGCGGTGCTCGGCGAGAGCGAGACCAGCACCGACGACTGGGCCGTGGTGCGGCTCGATCGCCCGGTCAGCGGCCGCACGCCGCTCGACATCCGCCGCAGCGGCACCATCAGCAACGGCGCCAGCCTGACCGTCGCCGGGCACCCGGCGGGCCTGCCGCTCAAGATCGCTGGCGGCGCGACGGTGCGCGACAACAGCCACCCGTATTATTTCTCGGCCAACCTCGACACCTACGGCGGCAACAGCGGCTCGCCGGTCGTCGGCGCCGATGGCACGGTCGAAGGCATCCTGGTGCGCGGCAACACCGACTTCACGCTCATCTACGACGGCGGCTACTGCTACACCTCGAACGTCTGCCCCAACACCGGCTGCCCGGGTTGGGAAGACGCCACCCGCGCCAGCCGCTTCGCCGCGCTGGTGCCCCAGGGCGGTGGCGAGCCGCTCTGCGACTCGAATGCTTCGTGCGACGACGGCGACCCCTGCACGGTTGACATCTGCGACCCGTCCGCCGGTTGCGACTCAACGCCGGTCAATTGCGGCGCCGGCGCCTCGTGCGTCGACGGCGCCTGCGTCGAGCCCGCCGAGTGCTTCGGCGACGGCGATTGCACCGGCGATCGCGTCTGCGCCGCCGGGGCCTGCGCCGACCCGTGCGCGCGCGCCGGCTGCCCCGGTGGCCTGCGCTGCGAGGAGGGCACCGGCCGCTGCGTCGAGGCCGATCCGTGCCGGCGCGACGACGAGTGCCGCGGCGACCGATACTGCGCGAATGGCGCCTGCGCCGACCCGTGCCGCGAAGACGCCGACTGCCCCGGCGCGCTGAGCTGCGGCAACGGCCGCTGCGGCGAGGCCGACCGCTGCTTCGGCGACGCCGATTGCCTGGGCGAGCGCCGCTGCGTCGAGCTGGTCTGCACCGACCCCTGCGATGACGCGCTGCCCTGCCGCGGCACCCAGCAGTGCGTCGGCGGCGTGTGCGAAGAGGGCCCCGACTGCGCCGCCGACCGCGACTGCCTGGGCGACCGCCGCTGCCACCCCGAGGGCCATGTCTGCGTCGACCCGTGCGCCGATGACGCCGACTGCTTCGGCGGCCGCGTCTGCGTCGACGGCCGGTGTGGCGAGCGCGACGAATGCCAGGTCGACGGCAACTGCCTCGGCGACCGCGAGTGCCGCCTGGGCCGCTGCCGGACCGTGCGCTGTGAGACGCACGCCGACTGCCCGGCGGGCGAGCGCTGCCTCGACTGGCAATGCGTGGCCGCGCTGCCCGGCGTCTGCGATTGCTTCGCCGGCTGGGCTTGCCGTGACGAGCTGTGCGTCGCGCCGGGCCCCTGCGCCGCCGACCGCGACTGCCCCGCCGGGTGCGCCGCCGATGGGCGGTGCGGGCCCTGTGCTGAAGACGCCGACTGCCCGGGCGCGACCTCGTGCCGCGATGCGTTCTGCATCGAGCCCGCCATCTGCCTCGGCGACGCGAGCTGCCTGCTCGGCCGCACCTGCAACGACGCCGATCGCTGCGGGCCCGATCCGGCCTGCGCCGACGACCCGCTCGCGCCCAATGACACGCCCGAGACCGCGGTGCCACTCGCCGCGCTGGCGGTCACCGGCCTGGTGGCCTGCGATGGCGCCGATGACTGGTTCCGCGTCGGCACCGACGCCACGCTGACGGTCACCGCGCGCTTCGACGCCGATGGCGCCGAGCTGCTGCTGACGCTCTATCCCATCTTCGACGCCTTCCACGCCGTCGACGAGGCCCGCGGCATCGGCCAGGCCCGCGTGGGCGCCAACCGGCCCGGCGAGTATCTGGTGCGCGTGCGCCACCTGCCCGGCGCGCCGCTGGTCTACGATCTGGACGTGCGCATCGACGCCGAGTGCGTCGACGACCGCTACGAGCGGCCGTGGCGAAACGACGAGGTGGCCAACGCGGCGCCGATCGGCGTCGGCCGGATCGACGCCACGCGCTGCGGTGACGACACCGACTGGTACCGCTTCACCGGCCCGGCGGGCGGCCGTCTCAGCGCCGAAGGCCCGGTGACCGCCACGGTCAACGGGCGCGCGGCGCCGATCGATTTGGCGCCCGGCGACACGATCCGGGTGACCGGCAACGAAGACGCCGACTACAGCCTGCTGATCGAAGCGGTGCGCGACCCGGTCGCCCGCTGCGCCGCCGCGCCGGCGCTGGTCCTCAACCGCGCCACGCCGGTGCAGGTGGTCGCTGGCGCCGATGACTTCGCGCCCGTCTGCTTCTCGGCGATGGGCCCCGAGGGGCTGTGGCGCATCGACCTGCCCGCGCCGGGCACGCTGAACGCCGACTTCGCCGGCCAGCCGCCGATGGGCGCCCTGGCGCTCTACAACGATTGCGCCCGCCCGCCGCTCGAATGCAGCGCCGGCGTGGGTGGGCTTCGCGCCGAGGCGCTGCCCGCGGGCACCTATTACCTGGCGCTCGACGGCCCCGCCGAAGGCCAGCTCACCGCGCGCTTCGAGGGCGATTTTGCCTGCAACGACGCTCCTTTGCTCAACCCGGGCCCGCCGCAGCCCATCCGGTTTGCGCCGGCCGCGGGGCTGGCCGGGGGTTGCATTGGCGAAGGCCCGGTCTCGGTCTGGCGCTTCCGCCTCGCCGCGCCGGCCGCGGTCACCGCCACCGCCGAGGGCGCCGGCCAGTTGGCGGTGGCGATCCGGCCGACCTGCGCCGACGCGGCGAACGAGCTGGCCTGCGGGCAGGGCTTTGTCGCCGCCGCCGAGGCGGGCGTGCTGCCCGCCGGCGAGTACGCGGTCGTCGTGCAGGGCGACGGCGCGGCCACCTTGCAGCTCACCGCCACGCCCGCTGGCGGCGCGCCGAGCTTCGCCGACGCCTGCGACGGCCTGGTCGCCCCGGTGGCGCCCGGGCGCTATGCCTTCGATGACAGCACCCTGGGCGCTGGCGACGACGTGGACGCGGCCGCCGCCTGCCGGACCGCCGCTGGCGGCCGCGACCGCGTGCTGCGCCTGCGCTTCGACCAGCCGGTCGGCCTGCAGGCCCAGCTCTTCCCCAACGGCTTCTCGGGTTATCTGCTGCTGCTCGACGCCGCCTGCGGTGGCGCGGCGACCTGCGGCACCGACCTCAACCCCTTCCTCAACGCCGCGCTCGCGCCCGGCGAGTACGCGCTGGTGGTCGATGGCCAGGGCGCGGGCGACGCGGGCGCCTTCCAGCTTGAAGTGTTCGTGAACGCCCGCTGAGCAGGCGCACCGCGATCAGCCGCCGCCGCCCGCTTCCAGGTCGATGGTCAGCGCCTGCCCATCGAGCGCGATGCCCGCGACCTCGACGCCCACCGCCTTGCTGCCGAACTGCAGGCGCGTCTTGGTCGCGATCTTCTTGCTGAAATCAAAGGTCTTTTCGGTGATGCCCATGATGTCGAGCGCGTTGCTGAACAGCGGCGGGCCGATGACCTCTTCGATCTTGCCGTCCTCGAAGCCGACCGAGAGCTGGCCCTTCTGGAACGCCACCTTGGGCTCGGCGCCGACCATCGCGGCCATGCAGATCGAGCTCTGCACTGGCTTGATCGTCCACAGGTTGACCTTGAGCGGCCGCTCGCCGTTGTTCCACTGCAACCCGGCCTCGAAGTCGCCGTCATCCTGCGCCTTGCCGGTGCGGTCGAAGCGCGCGGGCAGCTTGCCCTTGTCCATGGCCCAGTTGCCAAGCCGCGCCAGCACCGGCGCCGAGATGGCCATGCGGATGGTGCGGCCCGAGGGCGCGTCGGCCATGCGGGCCAGGCCCGGCGCGGCCAGCGGCGTGCGCGCCTCGACCCGCCAGCCGCCGCGCGTGGTGGTCAACGCCAGCCCGCTGATCGGCAGGTCGGGCAGGCCGAACTTGAAGCTGCCCAGCTCGCCGAGCGGGGTCAGCAACCCCTGGCGCACCAGGCTGTAGGCCTGTCGGCTGAGCGCCTCGATGCCCTGCCGAGCCGCGCCTTCGATGACGCCGCCGGGCAGCGGAATGCCCACCTGCCGCTGAATCGCCGAGGTGAGCTGGTTGACCGCGTTGGTGTCGATGCGCGGCGCGATCTTCTCGAACATATCGGCGCGCAGGGCCACGCGGAGCTGGTTGTTCTTCTTGTCGTATTGCACCGGCGCCACCGCGCCGAGCTGCATGCCAAACAGCGTGCGCCCGCTCTGCCGCACATCGAGGTCGAGGTCGAAGCGCGCCGCCTGATCGCGTTGCAGCTCGACCCGCAGCGAGCGCGCCTTGAACTCGAAGCGCCCGATATACCGCTGCACCGCGTCGAGGCCGGGCAGGTTGAAGGGCAGGTCGGGCAGCTTGCCGAGCGCCGCTTTGGTCCAGTCATCGATGAGCGCGTCGGGGATTTCGAGGGCCACGTGCGGCAGGCTGTCGGGCGGCTCGGCCAGCGCCGCCTCGCGGAAGGCGTCGCGATGCGCGGTGACCTGCCCGCAAGTGCCGCACCCGGCCAGAAACGCCACCATCAGAACCATCGCCGTCGACCGTGTCATCTGCTGCTCCCGCATCTGGTCTGTTCACTCGCGCAAACAAGTCTGTCTACCCGATGGCGCGCAATGACGAAAGGCGCGGACACATCGTGGCAGTCGATCCCTAGTCAAAGGTGCCGCTCTGCGCTCTTGGCGGGCGGCGCCCCCCAACAGCCGCCCCGGAGCCGGGGGCGGGCGGACGGTCACGGCGCGAACGTCACCCGTTTTCTGGCTCCGGGGCGCTGATCTCGCCTTGGTCGATTTCGGCGCAATGGCAGCAGGCCAGGCGGGCAGCGCAGCAATTGCGTCAGCAGACTGGCAGCAGACTTTTGCGCAGCGCAGTTTCTTCGGACAGATCGCCCTGGTGTTTTCCTAGTCAAAACCAGCAGGTCGACGCTTCTCGGAGGAACGTCCGTGCATGCCCTCGGGATGCCCATTTGGATCAACGTTGACAGGACGTTGGTCGCCGGACATGATGCCACCGTCAAGGCGCTGACGCGCATGACGATCACGAACCCGGCAAACCTAGAGCGCGACGCGGAGTCATCGGGGATGTCCAGGCGGAAATCCGGCCTCGATCCGGACGGTCCCCTCGCCCGTGCGTTGTCGCTCGAACGTCAGGGCCATTGGCCCACCGACCTGCCTCCTTATCGCGAAGCCATCGAGCAGCTCGCGCGCGACCTGCTGTCGCCCCTGCGCAGCCGTGCCCGCCAGGCCGAGCTGAGCGTCTTCCTGAAGCATGTCATCGGCGCCATCTTCATCCGGCCCGAGCCGGTCGAGGCTCGCGCTCGCCTCGATGCGTTCGAGGAGATGATCGCCGACCGCCGCGGGCTGGCCGAGACGCTGCGCACCATGGCGGCCCGGCTGACGCCCGAGAATCGGCCCAATCTGGTGTCGTTCCTCAAGGCCAAGGTGCTCTGGCGCGGCAAGGACATCCACGTCTCGGAGGTCCGCCGGCACGAACGCCGCACCGAGGTGAGCGACAAGCCCTACCAGCTCCAGGCGCCTGAGCTGCGCACGCTGCCCGGTCCGCGGGTGATGGACGCGAAGGTGCTGGTGCAGCAGGTCCTCGACCACTTCGGCGACGACCGCATCTTTGGCATCGTGCTCGACGGGCTGCTCAATGATGAGAGCATCGCCGATATTTCACGCCGCGTGGGCTGTTCAAGGCAGCAGGTCTATCGGTATCTCGATCAGATCAAGGCGTGGATCAACGGGGAGCGGTCGTCATGAGCGCGGGAGAGCCTGGCCCATGCGAGTGCACGGCGGCGGTGCTGGCGGCGTATGCCGAGGCGCGCTACGCCGAAGATGACACGCTGCGCGGCCACACGGACGGCTGCCTGCGCTGCCAGCGGGCGCTGCTGGAGGCAGGTTTGAGCCGCGTCGCCGCCTGGCGCGAGGATGACGTCGCGCACTACGCCGCCGGGCGCGCGCCGGCCGAGGTCGTGGCGCGGGTCGAGGCGCGCCGGGCCGATCCCGAGTTTGCCGCGCGGCTCGATGCGGTGCGCGACGAGATGCGCCTGCCCGACGCCGAGTGGGATTGGGAGGCAGCGCCCGCGCGCCGGTCGTGGCTGCGGCTGGTCTGGCTGCCGGCGCTGGCCACGGCGAGCGCGGCGCTGCTCATCGGACTGTGGCCGCGCGATGAGTCGCCGGGGGTCGCCGAGGGGCCGCCGCCGGTGGTGCGCGGCGAGCACACGACGGCGGAGGTGATCGTGGGCGATCGCGCCTGCCATCCGCCGAGCACCGCCGACGCGCCGCCGTGCCGTTGGCAGGCCACCGGTGAGGGGCTCTGGGTGCAGTATTACCGCACCGAGGGCGCGCCGACGCGCAACGCGGTGGTGCTTTCGCGCGACGCGACCGGCGACGTGCGGGTGCTCTTCCCCGAGAAGGCCGATGCGCCGGGCTGGCAGACGGCGCCGGTGCCCGTGACGGTGGGCCGGCAGTCTCCCGATTGCCGCGATGACATGTGCGTGCTGGCCCGCCTCAAATCGGGCGTGCCGCCCCTCTCAAGCGGGCTGCCGCCGGGGCGCTTCGACGTGCTGGTGGTCTTCACGCCCAAGCCCTCTGCCGAGCAGACGCCAGCGGACTTGTGGGCGTCGGCGCTGGCGATCAACGATTCATCGGTCCGGCAGAAGTTCATCTTGGAGGTCGTGCCGTGAGGGCAACCGACAGCGGAGCGGGGAGGCGCGCGGCGTGGCTGATGGGTTGCGCCGCGCTGCTGTTTGCGGGCGCGGCCCGAGCGCATGTGGACGGCGCCTGCGGCACGCCGGCGGAGCCAGCCGCGCCGCCGTCGACGGTCTTCACGCTGCTGATCGGCTATCCCTACGCGCCGCCGACGCTCGATCTGGCGCCGCTGACCGCGGTGGGCGACGACGTGGCCCGCATGCACGCCTTCTTCGCCGGGCTCTCGCCCGCGGCGAGCTATGTGCACCTGGACGCGGAGAGCGCCGATCCGAGCGCGTTTGGCGCGGCGCCGGTGCGGGCGCCGACGTTTGCCGCGGTGCTCAAGTCGGTCGAGGCCCTTGAGGCGCAGATCGAGAAGACGCCAGGCGCCGTCGATGTCTACGTCTACTACGCGGGGCACGGGCAGCGCTGGCGGCCTTCGGAGTTCACCCGCACCCGCATCTTCCTGCAACCCGACAAGAGGAGCGGGCCGGGCCACGACGGGCAGATCGACAGCGCGCTGCTCGATGAGGCGGTGCTGGCGCCGCTTTCGAAGCGGGCGACGGTGCACCTGATCGTGGACGCCTGCCAGAGCTTCTTCCTGCTTGAGACGCGCGAGGCCGTCGAGTCGCCGGGCATCGCGCGCCTGCCGCCGCCGACGGGCGATGGCGTGGTGCGCCGGTTCATCGAGCGCCTGCCGCGCGTGGGCGCGGTGCTGGCGACCAATGGCAGTCAGAGCACGTTTGAGGATCCTTCGCTGGGCGGGGTGTTCAGCTATGCCCTGCGCACCGCGGCGACGGGCCATGGCGACCGGAATCACGATGGCGTGATCACCTATGGCGAGCTGGAGGAGACGCTGCGCACGCTCTTGCGGCGGCGCAACGGTTCGGGGCGGCCGGGCGTGCTGGCGCCGACCGGGCGGGCGAAGGAGGCGTTCATCGACTGGCGCGGCCGCAAGGGCACCGCGCGGGTCTGCTTCGCGCCGCCGGTGCCGGTGCGCTACGAGCTGCTCGACAGCCGGCTGTTGCCCTACGCGGTGCTGCATCCGTCGGCGGGCGAGCCGGTGACCGCGTTCGTGCCGACGGCGCGCACGTTCTATGCGATGGAGCGCGCGGCGCCGCTGAGCCCGGCGCGCTGGTGGAAGTTCAACGCGGGCGACGGCGCCTTCGACGCGCTTCGGCGCACGCCCGAGAGCGACACGCCGCCCCGCATCCGCGGGCCCGGCGACGCGATGCTGGCCGAGCCGTTTCCGCGCACGTTGGCCCAGGCGTCGGCGGGGCCCGATTGGGGCTGGACGCCCCGGGGTTACCTGACCATCGCCGCGCAGGGCCGGGCGGCGCTGTTCCCGACGACCACCGCCGCGGGCGGCGAGCAGGGCTTCGGCGGCGCGCTGGCGGTGGGCTACGGCCGCGGCGCGCATCAATTGTCGGGGCGGCTGCAATGGCAGCGGTGGTCGGGCGACGGGCGCTATCGCAGCGAAGCGAGCTCGCAGGTCTTCGCCGACGTGCAGCTCTTCTCGATGACCCTCGATTACGGGCTGACGCTGGTCGACGGGCCGCTGCAATGGGCGGTGGGCGGCTATGGCGGCGGCGGGGTGCTGCTGGAGGATCCGCGCACCGAGGAGCGCACCGAGGTCGAAGCCGTGGCCGTGGTCGAGGGCGGGCTGAGCACGATGGCGCGGGTGCCGTTCGGGCGCTGGGCGTTGCGCGGGGATCTGCGCGCGGGCGGTCTCGGCTTCGACAGCCGCGATCATGGTTTCCAGGTCGACCCCACCTTTGAGCTGGCGCTGGGCGTCGAGGTCGAGCTGCCGGTCGATTGACACCAACCGGGCGGTTCGATGAGGCTCGTGCCCGGGTACTGCCGCGCGCCGACGGGCCGGTGGGCGGCGGTGACCCGCGTCTCGTTCGACGGAGTGCTGACATGCGTCGCATTGCTCTGCTGGTCTGCCTGGCGATGGGAGTCCTGGCCTGCGAGGGGTCGCCCGATGACCCCGCCGCTTCGGGGGACGCGGGCCCGGGGCGCGACGGGCAGACGCCCGACGCCGCGCCCCGGGTCGATCGGGGCCTGCCGCCCGATGCCGCGCCTCGGGTCGATGCGCGGGTCGATGACTTGGGGCCACCGGTCGCGGACATGGCGCCGCCCGAGGATGGCGGGCCGGTGCAAGACAGCGCACCGCCCGTACCGGACGGCGAACCGCCGATGCACGACGCCGAGGTACAGCCCGACGCCGCGTCGCCCGACGGCGCACCGCCGGACGCGGCCCTGCCCGACGCCGAGCCGGGGCCCGACGCGGCGCCACCGCGCTGCGGTGATGGCCATCGCGACGACGGCGAGGGCTGCGACGACGGCGAGGCCAACTCGGACGAATTGCCCGATGCCTGCCGCACCGATTGCCAGCCGGCGCGCTGCGGTGATGGCGTGATCGACGACGGCGAGGTCTGCGACGGCGCCGAGGATTGCGACCCGGCCTCGTGCACGCCGCGCTGCGTCGATGACTGCGAAGACGGCGCCACGCGCTGCACGGCGGGCGGCGTCGAGACCTGCGGGCAGTTCGACCTGGACCTGTGCGCCGAGTGGGGCCCGGCCGTGCCCTGCGGCGCGGGCGAGCGCTGCGCCGAGGGGGCCTGCGAGCCCGATTGCGACCATGAGTGCCAGGCCGGCGACCAGATCTGCGAAAACGGCGCGCGGCGCGTCTGCGGCGACTTCGACGAAGATCCGTGCCGCGAGTATGGCCCGCCGCTCGATTGCCCCGCGTTCGAGCGCTGCGAGGCCGGTGCCTGCGTGCCCGACTGCGATGATGAGTGCGCGGCGGGTGAGCAGGTCTGCGCTGAAGGCGGGCTGCGGCTCTGCGGCAACTTCGACGGCGATGCCTGCCGCGAGTTTGGCCCGCCGATGGCCTGCCCGCCGCGACAGGTTTGCGACCTGGACGCCTGCGTCTGCGACGAGGCCTGCGCGGTGGGCGACCGCCGGTGCGGCGACGCGACGCATGTGCAGATTTGCGACGTGGATGCCGCGGGCTGCCCGGGTTTTGGGCCTGGGCCGGCGTGCCCGGGCATCCAGATCTGCACCGACGGGGTCTGCGCGCTGCCGCCGCCGCCGCCGGTGGTGATCAACGAGGTGCTCTACGACCCGCCCGGCGCCGACGCGGCCCGGGCGTTCATCGAGCTGTGGGGCCCGCCGGGCACGGTGCTCGACGGGTTGACGCTGGTGGGCATCAACGGCAACGGCGGCGCGCCGTTTGGCACCGTCGAGCTGATGGGCGCCATCCCCGAGGACGGCTACTTCGTGATCGCCACGCCCACCGCCGAGCCGGCGCTGGCGGCGGTGGCCGACCTGCGCGACGCCGAGGCCGACCTGCAGAACGGGCCCGACTCGGTGCAATTGCGGCGCGGGGCCGAGGTGATCGATGCGCTCGGCTTCGGCGACTTCAGCGCGGCGGTCTTTGCCGGCGAGGGCAACCCGGCGGTCGATGTGGTCGATCTGTCGCTCAGCCGTGACGCCAACCACACCGATACCAACGACAACGCGACCGACTTCCACGCCGGGCCACCGACGCCGGGGGCCAACGCGCCGATCGTCTGCGTCGATCCCTGCGGCGCGGGCGCGCGGCGCTGCGTGGGCGACGTCGCCGAGCGCTGCGAGGTCGACGCCGACGGCTGCTTTGGTTGGGTCGCCGGCGATGACTGCGCCGCGTCGGGCAACTTCTGCCTCGATGGCGAGTGCCGCCGCCCGCCCGAATGCGGCAACGGCGAGCTGGAGTTCGGCGAAGAGTGCGACGACTTCAACCTGGAGTTGGGCGACGGCTGCGATGATCAGTGCCGCGAAGAGGATCCCTTCGACCAGCGCGCGGTGCTGACCGTGCGGGCGCCCGAGGGCGCGACGCGGCCGGATCACGTGCCCGATGACCTGGCGGCGACGACATACGGCGGTGAGTGGGCGTTGCGCTACGACAACGCCAATTACTTCGTCTTCGAGACGTTCGACGACTCGGTGCTCGACCTGTACGCCGAGCAGGCGCTCGGACGCTCGGTGCGGCTTGAGCCGGCGACCTACGCGGTGGTGCTCAACGACACGTTTGAGTTCATCGACGTTGGGTTTGGCGACCGCGTGCTGTTCGAGGCGGGGCGCGTCGAGGTGGTCTCGCCGCAGAACGGCACCTATACCGTGCAGCCGCCGAGACGCTTCGATGATCTGGCGCGGCCGCTGCCGTTGCGCGGCTGCGGGCCATTTGGCAATCAGGTGCGCTCGCCGTGGCTGTTCGGCGGCTGTGACGGCGCGATCGGCGGCGGCGCCATCGACCTGAACACCGGGCTCAACGTGCTGCCGGCGGTCTACCGCGTGAGCGTGACCGCGCAGTTCCACAGCCCCAACGCGACGTTTGTGACGGTGAACCCCGGTCAGACGACAAGCTACGAACCCCCCGACATCCGCGCCCGCATCGAGGTGCTGCCGCCCGAGCCGGGCGCGCTGCCCGACGCCGTGCTGATGCCCGCGCCCTCGTACGGGCCGCGGCCGGGGTCGTCGTCGTATTCGAACACCGGCTACACGGTCTACCACTTCATCAACGTGGCCGAGGGCTTCGAGCGCGTCGGCAACGGCGGCTTCGGCTTCCCGGCGGTCGTGCCGGCCGGGCATTACTACGTGACCATGAACGACACCTACCAGGTGGTCGACGTGGCCGCGGGCCAGCACCTGATGCTGCACGCGGGGCGCATCGAGGTCGAAGGGCAGGGCGCGTTCGACGTGGTGCCCGATCCCAACGTGCGGCGCTTCCAGTTTGCGGTCGACCCCACCGGGTGCAGCCGCAACGGGCCCGAGACCTATATTCTGGCGAGCTGCGCCATCGAAGAAGAGGGCGTCTTCCCGCGCGGGGCCGGGGTGAACGTGCTGCCGGGCACCTACACAGTGCGCATCTATGACGTGGCCGGCGCGCTCCTGCAGGCGCCGCTGGTGGTCATCGAGTGAGGTCGGGGGGCGGCGGCGCCTCGATGTCGAGGCCGCGGCCGTCGACCTTCAGTCGCAGACGCAGGGCATGCAGCAGGACGCGCTCAGGCGCGCCGGGGCGCCATTCGGGGCCGTAGAGCGCGTCGCCGCGGATGGGGCAGCCGTGGTGGGCCAGATGCACGCGCAGTTGATGGGTGCGGCCGGTGTGCGGGCGGGCTTCGATCAGGGCTTCGTCGGCATGGCGTTCAATCACCGCAAAGTCGGTTTTGCTGTCGAGGCCGGCGGCGCCTTCATCCAGCGCAAAGCGGCTATGGCCCTCATTGGCCACGCGCACCAACGGGCCGCGCACGGTGAACCGATCGGCGGCGGGCGGCGGGGCGACGCGGGCGAGGTAGCGCTTGTGGACCGCGTGGGCCCGGAACTGGTCGTGGATGCGGCCGGCGAGGCGGCCTTCGCGGGCGAAGAGCAGCACGCCGCTGGTCTGGCGGTCGAGGCGATGCACCGCGCGCAGGGCCGGGTCGCCGAAGAGGGCCTGCACGCGCGCCTCGGCCGAGAACGCGGCGCTGGCCCGCGTGCCCTGGGTGGGCCACCACGCGGGTTTGTTGATCGCGAGCAGGCCGTGCGCATCGAACAACAGCGCGTCCGGGCCGAGCGGCGGTTCGACGGGCGGGCGGGTGAAGGCGTAGACCACGCACAGGGCGCCGGCGGGCAGGGGTTGGCCGGTCCAGCGCTTTCGGTCGATCCACAGGCCGCCATGGGCAAGGACGCCAGCCCAATCAGCGGCGGAGAGGTCGGCTTCGGCGCAGACCCGGGCGGGCACGTCATCGGCGGCGATCGGGGCTTCGGCCTGCCAGCGATGCGCCCGCGCCGGCGGGTCATGGCGCTCGGCGGCCGGCGAGCGCCTCAACGGCGGACGAAGCGATAGACCGCCGCCGGTCGCCGCGCGGTGTGGCGCTTGCCCGGCGCGGCTTCGACCAGACCGTCGTCCTGCATGCGCCGAAAGCGCCGCCGAAAATTGGCGGCGTCGTATTCGTTGCCTTTGATCGCCTCGTAGACGGCGCGCAGGTCGGCGACGGTGAAGGTCTCGGGCACCAGGTCGAAGGCGATGGGCGCGTAGTCGATCTTGCCGCGGATGCGCTCGATGCCGGTCTGCACGATCTCGTCGTGGTCGAAGGCCAGGCGCGCGGGGCGTTCGTGGGCCACCGAGAACCAGGCGACGGCCGCCGCATCGGTGCCGGCGGTGACCATGGGCGCCAGATCGGGCCGGATGAGCGCGTAATAGGCGACCGAGATGATGCGCATGCGCGGGTCGCGGCCGGCGCGGCCGAAGGTGTAGAGCTGTTCGAGGAAGGCTGTGCCGCGCGGCAGGCCGGTCTCTTCTTCCAGCTCGCGGTGCGCGGCGGCGTCGACGTCTTCGCCCTGGTCGGCAAATGCATCGCCGACGCGCACGAAGCCGCCGGGCAGGGCCCATTCACCGCGGAACGGCGGCTCTTTGCGGCGCACCAGCAGCAGCTTGAGGTCGGCGTCGCGCACCGTGAAGACGACCAGATCGACGGTGACCGACGGGCGGGCGAAGCGCTCGGCCGAGGCGCGGTAGGTGCGCAGGAACTCGGTGTCTTCGGCGTTCATGCGCCCATGATACGGCATCAACGCTGCGCGGGGACGCAGAGCGCTTCGCGATTGGCCAGCGCCGTGATGCGGGGCTCGGCGGTGGCGGCCGTCCAGGTGAGCGTGGCCAGGGCCAGATCAAAGGTGGGCATGGCCGCGCGCACCGCGGGGTCGAGGTCGCCGCTTTCGATCAACTCGTCGAGCACTTCGAGGCCCATGGGCCGCATGCGCACCCGCAGCGTGACGCGATCGGGCGTCTCGCCGATGATGCGGTAGCGGCGGCCGACGTGCGGGTTGACGTAGCCGGGCGAACCGGGCGGCAGCACGTTGGGCGAGGGCAGCGCTTCGGCCTCGGTGCGGGCGACCTGCCAGAAGAGGTGCACCTGATTGCCGTCAGCGTCGTAGCCGATCTCGCGGAAGAGCCACAGGTCGGGGTCATCGAGCAGCGCGATGGGCTCGCCGTCGGGGACCACGCCCGAGCGGTAGACCTCGGCGTCGTTGGCGTAGCCGATCAGCTCGACCCACAGCCGCCGGTCGAGCGCGGCGCCGCTGGGCACCTGATGGCCGGCGGCGATGTTCTCGACATAGACCTCGACCTCGGCGCCGCCCTGCCGCGGGATGACACACAGCTCGGTGACGAGGGTGGTGTCGAGCGACCGCTGCACCAGGCTGCGCTGGGCGCCGGTGTCGGCGAAAGGCGTCAGCGCGATGTCAACCCCGGGCATCGAGTGGTCGTGCACGCGGCGCACCGGCGCGCCTTCGACGTCGGCGATGCGGCCGTCGCGGCCGGGCAGATGGCAGTCATTGCAGGTGTTGCGCACCGCGGGGTCGTCGTCGTTGAAGACGCTGCCCTGCCACTCGGCCGAGGTGCGTTCGAGGTGCACGCCGGCCGGGGTGACGATGTCGTGGCAGGCGCCGCAGAGCGCCGATGAGCGCAGGTCGCTGCGGTCGTGCAGGGGCGACCACGCGGCGGCGTGGCCGGTGCTGGGGACGGGATCGACGGTGCCGCCGCGCATCACGCCGTCGTCGGCGAGGCGCAGCGGGTTGTTATGGGTGCCTTCGATGGCGTCGACGGTATGGCAGAACGCGCAGGTCACGCCGCGCAGATGGGCGGGCACATCGTCGAGGTTGGTGCCGTCGGCGGTCAGCCCGAGCCGCAGCGCCAGCGGGGCGTGGCATTGCACGCAGAAGTCGCCCAACGCGCCCTCGGTCTCGCGCTGGCCGCGCGCGTTCATCGCCCGGAAGACCGGGTCGTCGCCGGCGTAGGCGTGCATGCTGCCCGACCACTCCTGCACATGGCTCGGATGGCATTCGCGGCAAGCTTCGGGGTCGAGCAGCTCGTCGGCCGTCAGGGGTGGCCTGGCGGGGGTGTCTTCATCGCAGGCGGCGAAGGCCAACGCGCAGAGCGCGAGCAGGGCGGGGCGGCGAAACATCGGGACACGCTACGAGATGAAGGCCGACGAACGCAACGGCGCGGCGACGCTGGCCGTGGCCCTGCCCGGTGTGGCATACGCGGGGGGCGAAACGCGAGGAGAGCGCGATGCGCACGATGCTTGGGTTTTTCTTGGGGTTGGCCATCGCGGCGATGGTCGGATGCGATGACGGTGAGGCGACGGTGGACGCGGCGGTGCAAGAAGGGCCGGACGCGATGGTCGGCGCGCTCGACGCGGCGCCGGATGCCGCGCCCGATGCCGCGCCCGATGCCGCGCCCGATCTGGGGCCGGTCTACACCTCGACGCTGGAGTTCCCCGTCGACGGCCCGGGGCCATTTGCGGCGGGTTTTCGCACCCTTCCGGTCGAGTACGTCGTGCCCGGCACCGGCGAGCTGCGCCAGATCGTGGTCGATGTGTGGTACCCGGCACGCGCGGTCGAGGGCGAGCATCCGCGCTTCGAGAACCTGTTCGACGACAACGAGAGCGTCATCGACGCGCCCGCGGTCAGACCGGTGGGCGAGACCTACCCGGTGATGATCTACAGCCATGGCGACCGCGGCTTCGGCGGCACCAGTTCCTTCTTGATGGCCCATTTTGCCTCGCACGGCTGGGTGGCCATCGGGCCGGATCATGTGGGCAACCTGCTGGTCAACAACCCCCGCGGCGAACTGGTGGCGCATTTCATCG
>JAGQJJ010000128.1 GCA_020430675.1 Myxococcales bacterium | reverse complement strand
CTGCGGGGACTTCGGGCCGGTGTGCGAGGGCGATCCCATGCTGCGCGTCTGCGACGGCGAAGGCACCCAATGCCTGCCGTCGAGCGCGCTGGGGCAGCGCAATGGCGGTTGCGATGACAGCCCGTGCCCCCATCTTGAGTTCCCGTGCCCCGACAGCGGCGTCTATACGATCTGGACGGCGCCCAACGTCGATGGCGAGCCCTATGTCTGCGACCTGGCGGTCCGCACCGGGCCGCCACAGATCGAGCGGGCCTGCGAGAACGACGGCGAAGAGGGCCTGGAGCGCACCTGCGGGTGGCATGCGGCGCAGATCGATGGCGATTGCCTGCCCGGCTTCATGTATCACGTCGGCTGCAACCCCGATGGCGAGGGCTGCAATATCGGCCAGGCCTGCGCGGGCGATCCCATCATGCGCGTCTGCCCCGGCGATACGCCCTGCCTCTCGGCGAGCGCGCTCGCGCAGAACGATGACAGCTGCAGCAACTACTGCCCGAGCACGACGTTCGAGTGCCCGCTGGGTGGCCGCTTCTCGGTGTTCACCGGGTCGTATCGCGACGGGCGGGACTACACCTGCGAAGTGACGGCCGAGCGCGTGCAGTAAGACTGGGCGGTCGTCAACGCCCCCGGCCGAGGGTGCGGCCGATCAGGCGCAGGCCGGCGCGGCCCATGCGGCGCGCGGCGTCGACGGGCGTCTCTTCGGGGAAGGGCATCGGCGCCGAGGCCGCCGGGGCTTCGGGCTCGGGTCTCTCTTCGGTGGCCTCCGGCTCGGGGGGCGGCGCGCGCAGCGCGTCGACGAACGCGGCCTTGTCAAGCGCGAGGCGGATGACCGCACGCCCGGGCACGATGCGAATGCCGCGAATGTGCAGCACCGAGAGCAGCGGCACGCGCGCGCCGCCGATCTTGAAGGTCTTGCGCAGCGCGGGCACGTCGCTGAGGCTGATGTGCAGTCGCCCCTGCTCATAGCTGATATGCCGCGGGAACTGCTCGCGCACGAGGCCGAGCAGCGTCGGTGTGTGCAGGATGCGGTTGAGCGCGGCCAGCACAAACGGCGAGAAGCGGCGCCGGCTGAGCGTCTCTTCGCGCAGCACCAGGCCGCCGATCGGGCGCAGCACGATGAACCGATGGGCGGCGTCGAGGCGCACCTGCTCCAGCTCGAAGACCTGGTCGACCTCGGGTTCGAGCGGGATGCCCTTCTCGTGCAGATCGAGCTGCACCGTGATCACCAGCGTGCCCGGCCGGCAGGTCAACCGCAGGCGCCGGATGGGGCCGGGCATCGAGATCGAGCCCAGCAGCCGGTTGAGCATCGCTTCGGGCAGGTTGAGGTGGCCATTGCCCAGCTCGGCCCAGGTGTTGTTCTCGAGCAGGTCGGCGATGATCAGGGGAACCGCGATCATGAGCGCTCCAGCGGAAGATGTGCGCGATCAGTCAACCCGATCTCGCGGGGCGGGCCAAGAAAAGCAGCGCATCAGCGCGTCCAGATCGCGCGCTCCCAGTCGGCGCTGCCGTTGAGGGCGGTCGCCGCGCCGCAGCGCCAGCCGCCCGAGAGCTGTCCGGCGTTGGCGTGCCAGCAGAGCCGGTCGTCGTCACCGGGGTCGGCGACGTCGCAGCCGTTGCGGTTGACCTCGGCGTCGAGCGGCGCAAAGCCGATGCTGATATTGGCGTCGAAGTACCACTGCACGCCGTTGTGAGGCGTCAGGTTGGCGCTGCCGCCGCCCGTCGGGCGCAGCACCGCCGTGCGCGCGCCCATGGCGAGCAGCGTCCAGGCGACGTCGCCGACCTGCCGGCAGCCGTACATGATGTAGTCGCCCTGGCAGCGGTCGAGGATGGGCTGCAGCGCGACGCGCTCGGAGTAGATGCCCTGGTGGCAGACCTGCCAGCCCGGTGGCACGCCCGCGCCGTGCAGGGTGCCGTCGAAGATGAACGGCGCCGCCTGGCACTGGCCGCCGAGGCACACCGAGCCCGGGTCGCAGGCCCGGTCGCAGGCGCCGCAGCGGCGGTCGTCAAACGCGAGCAGGAACCCCTCGTCGATGGCGTCGTCGCAGTCGTCGTCGAAGCCGTTGCACTCCTCGGGCTGCGGCTCGCCGGGCACCGCGTTGCAGACCGCGTCGCCGTTGCGGCACTCGACCACGCCGTTGGCGCGGCAGGCGCCCAGGCCGTTCTGGCAGCGGGCGCCGACCAGGAAGTTCTCGTCGACCGAGCCATCGCAGTCGTCATCGAGCATGTTGCACTGCTCGGGCGACGCCATACCCGGCGTGGCGCTGCAGACCGCGCGCGCCGGGGTGTCGCAGACGCGCACGCCGTCGGCGGCGCAGACGCCCAGGCCGGCGGTGCAGGGCTGGCCGATCGCGAAGTCCTCATCGATGCTGCCATCGCAGTCCTCGTCGCGGCCATCGCAGGTCTCCGGCCGCGGGTCGCCCGCGGGCGCATCGCAATAGCGCTCGCCATCCGCGTCGCAGGCGAGCTGGCCCTCGCGCGCGCAGAGGCCCTGACCGCTTGTGCAGACTTCGCCCACCTCGAAGCCTTCGTCGACGGTGCCATCGCAGTCGTCGTCGGCGCCGTTGCAGGTCTCTTCGCCGCCCGCCCCGGGCCCGGCGTCACAGATGACGGTGCCGTCTTCGGCGCAAGCGCGCACGCCCTCGGCCATGCAGGCGCCCACGCCGACGGTGCACGGCTCGCCCAGGTCGGGCCACGTCTCGTCGACCGCGTCGTCGCAGTCATCATCGATGCCGTTGCAGCGCTCGGGCCGCGCCATGTCGGCGACCGCGTCGCACGTCAGGTCGCCCTCAGGTGTGCACCGCTGCTGGCCTTCGACCGCGCAGGCGCCCACGCCGACCGTGCAGGGCACGTCGACGCCGGCGACGCCCTCATCGGTCGCTTCATCGCAGTCGTCGTCCCGCGCGTTGCACGTCTCTTCGGCGCCTGGGTGCACGTCCGGGTTGTTGTCGTCGCAATCCGGTCCGGCCGCGCAGCCCTCGCCATAGCCGTCCTCATCGTCGTCATCGCAGGTCGGTGGACCGTCGATTTTTCCCTGGTCGATGGGGTCCACGGTGGTGTCAGGCGGTTCGTAGGCGCTGTCAGGTGGGCCGTCCGGCCAGGCATCGGGCGGCCCGTCGGGCTCCGAATCCAGCGTGGCATCGATGGCGGCGTCGTGGCCAGAGTCGACGGCGGGGTTGTCGGGAGGCAGCTCACCGGTGTCGATGATCAGGCTGCAACCGGCGAGGAGGATCAACGGGGCGAGGAATGTGGCGCGCATGGCCTCGGTTGTACAGTGGACCAGGGGTCGGGGTGAAGTCGACTCCGCGCGGGGCGGAATCGGCTTCGGTGACACGAAGTTCGGAGGGGTCGTTCGGTCAGCGCACGTCCACGGCGGGCGGCGCGCTGGCGTGGAGACGCGCATGCCCATTGCGAGCCCCCGCCTGCTGCTCGTCGCGTTGCTCGGCGCCTGCTGGGCTGGCGGCTGCGATGACGGCCCATCCGGCGGCAGCGGCGATCCGACCGACGGGCGCGCCATCGGCGACATGGTGCCCGCTGCCGACCCGCCCGATGCCGGACCCCGCGACGCCGAGCTCGACGCGGCGGATCCGCTCGACGCCGCGCCGCCGGTCGACCTGGGCCTCGACGCCGCCCCCATCGACGCCGAGCTGCCCGATGCCCTGCCGGTCGATGTCGCGCTGCCCATCGACGCGGCGTTGCCGGTCGACGCCGCGGTGGTCTTGCAGGTCTGTGGCGCCGACGTCGACTGCAACGATCCACTCGCCGAAGCGTGCCTCGGCGGCTTCTGCGAGGCCGCGCCCTGCAATCTGCCGCTATTCCGCTACGACGCCGGCGACGCCGAGCTGGCCGAGGTGCACGTCGGGGGCGACTTCAACGGGTGGGCCGACGGCCGCGGCGAAGGCGTGCCCATGGAGCGCCTCGCCGGCTCGTCGGTCTGGATCGGGCGCCAGCGCCTTCAGGATGGCGTCTACACCTACAAGTTCGTGCTGTACCGCGCCGACGGCGCCGGGCCGATCTGGATCACCGACCCCGCCAACCCCGAGACCGCCGACGATGGCTTCGGCGGCCAGGTCTCGGTGCTTCAGGTGCAGTGCCGCTGAGTCGAGCCGAGCGCGGGCGGGGCATAACAAATCTGTCATTCTTGAAATATTGTATAAATGTGGTCATGATCCCAGAGAACCTCGCGCTTTGGGAGGCCGCAGCCGGTGTCTTCGCCCGCCGTCTACATCGAACGCTCGCTCGATGCCGACAGCCTGCGGACCCTGCTTGATGGTCGCAATCTCTACGTTCTCGGACCGGCCGGCGGGGGCAAGAGCACGCTCCGCCGCCGTCTGGCCGCGCGGCTGCGCGCCGATGGGCATCGCTGCGCTGAGATCGAACTGGGCCGGATCGCCGAGGGCGCGCTGACCGGGGCCACCTGGTATTTTGCGCTCGCCGAAGCCATCGCCGCGCCGTTTGGTCTGCCCGACGCGCTCGCGTTCTGGGAGCAGCACGCCGAGCTGAGCCCCCAGGCACGGTGGTCGGCCTACCTCGCCAGCGTGCCCGCCGGTTCGGCGGCCGTGCTGCTCGTCGACGAGCTTGAAAGCCTGCTCGCGCGGCCCTATCCCCCCGAGGAGTTTTTCGGCGCCTTGCTGGCCGCGGCCGATGGCCCGGTGCACGTCGGCCTGTTTGGCGCGACTCGGCCCGATCTGCTGCTGCCCGAGCCCACGCGCCCCGACGCGCCGCCATCGCCCGCGCGCACCTGGTTCCGCGAAGCCGTCGAGCTGGCGCCGACCGATTTCACCGCCGCGGAGGTCGCCGCCGCTTTCGGTCCGCGCTTTGCGCCGTTGGGCGGTGACGTGCGGGCGCTGGCGGCGGCGCTCATCGACTGGACGGGCGGCCAACCGGCGCTCACCGAGCGGCTCGCCGCCGCGATCGCCAAGGGCGGGCCACTGCTGGCGCCGGGCACCGAAGCGGCTACGGTCGCCGCGCAGGCCGAGGCCATCTTCGACCCGGGTCAGCGCGACCGCGTGCCCACCTTCTCCGCCGCGCAGCGGTGGATCGACGGCGCGCCGCAACGCCGGGTCGCCGCGCTCTGGGGGGCGCTGCTCGGCGGCGAGCGACCGACCTGGCGACCGCGCGATCCGGCCCATTGCGTGCTGTTGATGGCCGGCTTCATCACGGTCGACGGCGTCAGCATTCGCCCGCGGGGTCGGGTCTTCACGACCGTCTTTGACGCCGCGTGGGTCGAAGCGCGCCTGGTCAGCGATGGCCTGCCCGCGCGCGTCGAAGCCTGGCTGCAGGCCGACCGCGCGGCCGAGCTGCTGCTGCACGGCGAGGCTCTCGACCGCGCCTGCGCCTGGGCGGACGGACGCACCGAGCTGGCGCCCGAGGTGCGCGATTACCTGATGGCCGGTCTGCGGGGGGCCCTCGCGCGACGGCCGGAGGCGCTGACGGCGCCCGGCGGGCTCTCGACGCGCACCGGCCAGGCGCTGGTGGTCTTGGGCGTGTTGATCGCAGTTGTTGGCGCGATGGGCATCGGGGCCCTGCTGCAATGGAACAGCGAGCCGGAGGGGCTCGCGACATCAGGTCCGGACCGCTCAGGGGGAGCGCGTTCGGGCGGGGTGTCCGCCGCCGCGCCCGCGGTGTCGTCCGCCGGGGAGGTGACGGACACCGCGGGCGCTGGCGGTCTCGAAGTCGAGGTGCTCAGCCGCAAGCTGGCCCTGGCCGAAGCCCGCATCGAGCGGCTCACGCTGGAGCGCAATCGCGCCTCGGCGGCCGCCGCCCGCTGGGCGCACGTGGCGCAGCCGACCCGCAAGCGCGCGCGCCGTCTGCCGGCGCCCGAGGTCTTTGCCGAAGCGCCGCCCGAGCCGGCACCCGGGCCCATCGCGCCGCCGCCGCCCTCGGTGCTGGTCGCGCGTCAGGCGCCGACCTACGCGCGGTCGCTCAAGCGCTGCAACCGCGTGGGCATCCCGCAGCGGGTCAAGATGTCGCTTGCCGTCGGCCCCGACGGCCGCGTGCGCGAGGCGCAGTTTGTCGACGGCCAGAGCGATATGCTCGACGTGCGCTGCCTCGAAGCGAGCGCTCGCCGCTTCCGGTTTGCGCCGTTCGAGGGCGAGGCCGTCCTGGCCACCGTCGCCTACGATCTGTAGGGCCGAAGGGCGAGGGCCCAAGAATGCGCGGCGCCTTGAATCGGGCTATGCTGCCGCCGCGCAATGTCTGCCGATGCTCCCAAGCGCCCGATTCCCCTCGGGGCCTATGATCTGATCGCGCCGCTGGGCCGAGGCGCGATGGGCGAGGTGTGGCGGGGCGTGCATCGCGGCCAGCGCGCGGCGGTGGCGATCAAGGTGCTGACCGGCCCGCTGGCCCAGAAGCCGCAATACCGCACGGCCTTCCGCGAAGAGGTGCGCGCGGCGGCCATGCTGAGCCACCCGCATATCGTCACCGTCTATGATTACGGCCACGTGGGCGAAGCGACGACTCGCGCCAGCGATGGCCGCTACCCCCAAGAGAGCCCCTATCTGGTGATGGAGCTGGTCGAAGGCGGCGCGCTGACCTCGCTGTGCGGTCGGGCCGACTGGCCCACCATCCGCCGCGTGCTGCTCGCGCTGCTCGACGCGCTCGGCCACGCCCACGCCCGCGGGCTGGTACACCGCGATCTGAAGCCGCATAACGTGCTGCTGCCCGCCGGTGGGCCCGAGCGCGGCGTGAAGCTGACCGACTTCGGGCTGGCCCACGCGCTCTACCGCGAAGAGGATCCCTTCCGCGAGCATATGGCCGGCACGCCGAATTACATGGCGCCCGAGCAGGTGCATTGCGCGTGGCGGGATTACGGGCCGTGGACCGACCTGTACGCCGTCGGGTGCGTGGCTTTTTCGCTTGTCACCGGCCATCCGCCGTTCCGCCGGCTCGACTCGGAAGAGACGCTGCAAGCCCATCTGTACGTGCCGCCGCCGCCGCTGGTGCGCAGCGATGTGCCGGCCGCGTTTGAGCGCTTTGTGCATCGGCTGCTCGAAAAAGAGCCCGAGCGCCGCTACGCCTGCGCCGCCGACGCCGCCTGGGCCTTGTTGAACCTGAGCGACGCAGGCGCCGAGTTGGGCGGTCCGACGCGCGAGGATCTGCCGCGGGTGACGCAGGACGAAGCGACCGATCCGACCGAGGTCGCCAGCGCCGAGCCGCCGCCGGCGCTGAGCTGGCGCTGGCGCGATTGGGCCGAGGTCTCGGTCAACGAACCCTCATTGCGCGGCCGCGATGACCTGCCGCCGTTGCCCGCCGATTGGCGCCGCGACGAGGTCGCCGCCTGGAACCCGCTGCTCAATGTGGGCCTGGGCCTGTACGGCCTGCGCGCGGTGCCGCTGGTCGACCGCTTCGACGAACGCGACGTGCTGTGGCGGGCGCTGTGCGCCGTGGCCGGCGAGCGGCGGCCCCGGGGCGTCGTGTTGCGCGGGCCGGCGGGCTTCGGCAAGAGCCGCCTCGCCGCCTGGCTGGGCGAGCGGGGCCACGAGCTGGGCGCGGCCACGCTGCTGCGCGCCGGCCATAACCCCATCCCCAGCGCCCGCGACGGCCTGGGGCCGATGCTCGCGGCGTTCCATGTGTGCCAGGGCCTCGACCGCGACGCGGTGCGGGCGCGCCTCGAACGGGCGCTGCGGGCGATGGGCGAGTCGAACGAAGAGACGTGGCACCAGCTCGCCGCGCTGATCGCACCGCCACCGGCCGATGACGAGGGGCGGCTTTCAACGCATGAGCGCTTTGCGGTGCTCGAAGCGCATCTGCGGCGCCTCAGCCGCCGCCGGCCGCTGGTCTTGTGGATCGATGACGCGCAATGGGGCCCCGAGGCGGTCGCCGTCGCGCGGCGCCTGCTCGCCACCGACGATCTGCCGACGCTGCTGGTGTTCACCGTCGAAGAGGAGAACCGCGCCGCGGATGTGGGCGCGCGGTATGCCTTGGAGCGATTGGCGGGCCACCCGGCGATCGAGGTGCGGCGCATCGGCGCGTTGCCCGGCGATCATCGACCCGATCTGGTGCGGGCGCTGCTCGGTCTGCACTGCGAGGTCGCCGCCGAGGTGGAGACGCGCACCGAAGGCAGCCCGCTCTTTGCCATCCACCTGGTCGGCGACTGGGTGCAGCGCGGCGCGCTGGTGCCCGGCCCCGCCGGCTTCACGCTTCGGGCGGACGCCACGCGCCGGTTGCCTGATGGCATCCACGACATCTGGCGGCAGCGCATCGACGAGGTGCTCGCCGGGCGCACCGCCGATCGGCTGGCCATCGAGCTGGCCGCGCTGCTCGGGCGCGATGTCGACGATGATGAATGGCGCGCCGCTTGCGCCCGGGCTGCGCTGACCTTCTCGCCCGATCTGGTCGAGCTGCTCGTCGCGCGCCGTCTGGCCGTGCGGGCGCCGGGCGAGACCAGGGCCAGCCGCAACGCGCCGTCGTCTCGCGGCTCGAAGCGCAGCGTGGCCGGCCCCGCCGCGGTGTCCAGCCGCAGCGTCAGGGCCCCGGACTCCATGCTCACCTCGGGACGCGCCGCGCTGGCCGGCGCGCTGACCGGGATGACGTCCAGGTCGATGCGCAGGGCGCCGAAGAGCTGGTCGA
>JAGQJJ010001293.1 GCA_020430675.1 Myxococcales bacterium | reverse complement strand
ATCGCCATCAAGCTCAACGATGACGACCGCCTCATCGCGGTGCGCCAGACGACGGGCAGCAGCGATGTGCTGCTCGCCACCAAGAGCGGCATGTCGATCCGGTTCGACGAAGAGGATGTGCGCCCGATGGGCCGCGACGCCGCCGGCGTGAAGGGCATTGAGCTCGAAGACGGCGACGGCGTGGTCGGCTGCATCGCCATCGACCGCAACGAAGGCAACCTCGACGAAACCACCCTGCTGACGGTCACCGAGAACGGCTACGGCAAGCGCACGCTGCTCAGCGAGTACCGCTCGCAGAACCGGGGCGGCAAGGGCCTGATCGACATCAAGACCAGCAAGCGCAACGGCGACGTGGTCGGCATCATCCGGGTCGACACCGACAGCGACGAGTACCTGCTGGTCACCGACCACGGCGTGATCATCCGCGCCCCGGCGGGCGAGATCAGCACCATCGGCCGCAATACCCAGGGCGTGACGCTCATCAGCCTCGACGACAACGCCCGCGTGGTCAGCGTGGCCCGCTACGCCGACGAAGATGAAGAGGGCGACGACGAAGACGACGACGAGCCCGAAGACGACTTCGAAGCCTGACGGCGCATCAGGAGCACAACATGGCGCGCAGGACACAGCGCAGCAAAGCGCTGCTCGAAGCGGCCGAGGCCTTGATGCCCGGCGGGGTCAACAGCCCGGTGCGTGCGTTTCGCGCGGTGGGCGGCACGCCGCCGTTCATCGCCCGCGCCCAGGGCGCCTGGTTGCACGACGAAGACGACAACGCTTACGTCGATTACGTCGGCACCTGGGGCCCGGCCATCCTGGGCCACGCCCACCCGCAGGTCACCGCGGCCATCTGCGCCGCCGCCGGCCGCGGCGCCAGCTTTGGCGCGCCCACCGCCGCCGAGGTCGAGATGGCCCAGGCCATCCGCCGCTTCTTCCCGTCGATCGAGATGATGCGCCTGGTGTCGAGCGGCACCG
>JAGQJJ010001292.1 GCA_020430675.1 Myxococcales bacterium | reverse complement strand
CGTCGAAGTCGACGCGGAAGTTTTCATGCTGCGCGTTCATCTCAGCCTGCCTTTCAGACCCGCTCGATGATGGTGGCGATGCCCATGCCGCCGCCGATGCACAGCGTGACCAGGCCGACGCTCAGGTCGCGGGCTTCGAGCTCGTCGAGCACCGTGCCGAGCAGGATGGCGCCGGTGGCGCCGAGGGGGTGGCCGAGCGCGATGGCCCCGCCGTTGACGTTGACCTTCTCGGGGTCGACCCCAAGCGCGTCCATGTAGTAGAGCGGCACCGCGGCGAAGGCTTCGTTGACCTCGAACAGGTCGATGTCGCCGATGTTCATGCCCGCCTTGCGCAGCACGCGCTGCGTGGCCGGCACCGGGCCCGAGAGCATGATGACCGGCTCGCTGCCGACCGAGGCCAGGGCGCGGATGCGGGCGCGGGGCTTGCGGTCGAGCACCTCGGCGGCGTTGGCGTTGCCGATGAGCACCGCGGTGGCGCCGTCGACGATGCCGCTGCTGTTGCCGGCGTGGTGGATGTGGTCGATGTTCTCGATCTGCGGGTAGCGGGCCTTGGTCAGCGCGTCGACGCCGAACTGCGTGCCCATCATCGCAAACGAGGGCTGGAGCTTGGCCAGGCCTTCGAGGGTGGTGTCGGGGCGCAGGTGCTCATCGCGGTCGAGCACGAGCACGCCGTTCTGATCGAGCACCGGGGTCACGCCGCGGGCGAAGGCGCCGCGCTCCCAGGCCGCGCCGGCGCGCTGCTGGCTGCGCACCGCGAAGCCGTCCACGTCGGCGCGGGTGATGCCGTGCAAGGTGGCGAGCAGGTCGGCGCTGATGCCCTGGGGCACGATGCCCTCGTCCAGCACCAGGCTGGGGTCGAACATGGCGCCGCCGTCCGAGCCCATGGTGACCCGGGACATGGACTCGACGCCGCCGGCGATGGCGACGTCGGCGTCACCGCACCACACGCGCATGACGGCGTCGGTGACTGCCTCGA
>JAGQJJ010001291.1 GCA_020430675.1 Myxococcales bacterium | reverse complement strand
TGACCGAGGTGGACCAAGGCGTTGACGTCGGCTCGACGTTCCAGACCCCGTTGACGTGGTGGGCGGCGGCCGGCGTGCGGTGGCGGCTGTGAGCCTCATGCGACGCTTCGGGCTGCCCGGCGTGCTGCTCGGCCTGCTCGGCTGCACCGCCGACGGGCTGGCGCCCGCGGCGTTTCGGGGCGAGCCTCTGCGCGCGCTGTGCTTCTTCGATGGCGACGGCTCGCTGGTCAACCGGCTCAACGTGCGCATCGGCCTGTTCTGGGTGACCGATCCCACCGCGCACGTCTCGGTCGAGACGCTGGCCGAGGCGCCCGAAGCCAGCCGGGGCGCGGTGCTGCACACCGACTTCATCATCCCGATCTATGCGACGCCCGATGAGTGGGTGCGCGACTGGGGCACCGGCGGCGAGGTGGCCATCGCCCTGGCGATCGCCTACGCCGATGGCAACGGCGACCATCGCCTGCAGCCCGAAGAAGAGGTCATCGCCCTCACGACCGAATTCCTCGTGCTGTACGCGCCGCACGATGTCGAAGCGGCGCATTCGCCGTCCACGCGGCCACTGCACGCGGGCTTCAATGTCGTGCGCGGGCCGTTGTCATGTGGCCTGCAGCCCGAGGTCACGCCCGGGGACTGCGGCGTGCAGTTGAGCACCGCCTGCGCCTCGGACGCCGACTGCGGCCTGGGCGCCTGCACCAGCGTCGGCGCCACCGCGGGCGAGCCGCCCGAGTGCACCGTGATCGCCGCGCCCGACACGCCGTGCCACCCAAGCGATGGCTTGTTGATCTATCGCCGGCAGGTCGAGCGACCCGAGGCGTATGGCTATTATGGCAAGGCATGCCTCACCGACGCCGACTGCCCCAACCCGCGCCATATCTGCCGGGTCGAAGCGGGCTATTGCGGCGAGGACATCGATCCGCTCTTCACAAGGCGCAGGCTGCCGCCGTCGGTCTGCGCCGGCCCGGGCTGGATGGTGATG
>JAGQJJ010001290.1 GCA_020430675.1 Myxococcales bacterium | reverse complement strand
GGCGCTCTCGATCTCCGCGCTCCCCGTCATCGTCAAGACCCTGATGGACCTCCGGATCCTCCGCAGCGACCTCGGCATGGTCGTCGTCGCCGCCGCCGTCGTGAACGACCTCGTCGGCTGGGTCCTCTTCGCCGCCGTCATCGGCAGCACCGCCGCCGCCGACCACGGCCCCCACGGCCTCCCCGTCGGCGCCATCGTCGGCCTCACCGTCGCCTTCTGCGCCCTCATGATGACC
The DNA here is from genome assembly GCA_020430675.1 of Myxococcales bacterium. Next base: position 751 of record JAGQJJ010001290.1, on the reverse strand, counting down.
GCCGTCCGCGCCCTCGTGCACCGCGTCCTCCCGGCCATCCAGGCCTACGCGAGCTGGCCCGCCGGCGTCCTCGCCTTCGCCCTCGCCCTCGCCCTCGCCGCCTTCGTCTTCGCCGGCATCGCGGCGCTCGTCGCCGCGGTCTTCGCCCGCGTCGCGATGCTCGTCCGCTTCGCCCGCGTCGACCTCGTCCTCATCGTCGTGGGCGTCGCGCTCGTCATCGACGTCCGCGTCACGCCGATCGCCGCCATGGCCATGGTCGTCTTCGACCTCGGCGTCCTCTTCTTCGGGCCCTTCGTCCGCTTCGACGCCCTCGTCGTGGTCTTCGGGGTCTTCGACGTCTTCGTCCGGCGCAAAGCCTTCATCGTCCGAACGATCCGCGTCGGCGGTGAGGCCCGCGTCGAAGGCGCCATCCAGGTCGCCCATGACGCCATCGGCCAGGGCGCCGACCTCGCCTTCGGTGGTCCACCGGCAGCCGCCGGCGAGCAGCGCGATCACGACCCAAACGAGCAGCGTTTTCATGGCGCCTCCGGGGCGGGCGGCAGGGCCTCTTCCAGCGCCGGGCCGAGCAGACTGCTGGGGAAGCGGCGCCGGAAGGCATCGGCCGCGGCCCGCGCGTCGGCCATGCGCCCCTCGCGGACCAGGATCTGCACCCGCAACAGCTCGCGCGCCTCGGCGAGCTGGCCGGTCTTGAAGGTCGAGGCGTGGGTCTCGACCTGGCGCATGGCCGCCGCCAGATCGCCCGCTTGCAGGG
>JAGQJJ010001289.1 GCA_020430675.1 Myxococcales bacterium | reverse complement strand
GATTTTGCGCCCGGCCCGGCCCACGACCCGCGCGGCGCGCCTCGCGGGGTGAGCCGCGTGTTCCGCGGTGGGTCGTTCGACTTCTTCGCCCACAGCGCGCGGTCGGCGAGCCGGGGCTGGAGGCACCCGGGCGACCGGGACCTCTGGCTCGGCTTTCGGCTCGCGGCCCCGCCCCAGCTCGACCCTTGATCCTAGATTGTCTAAGGACGTGACGCCGAACCGGCATCGAGGGTCGGAAAACGTCACATGGTGTACGTTCTGACGTCATTCGCCCAACTCCAAGGGTCGAAAAACGACCCTCCTCACCCAAAGAGCACGACGCCCGCTGTCGAGGCGATCGAGCGGACGGGATCGGGCCGCGGCGTCGCGTCGGGGTCGGCGAGCGCCTGCCGCAGCCGCGCGGCGTAGCGTCGCGTGGCCCGCGGGCGGGCTTCGAGGGACTCGCGGGTAACGCGGTACCCCAGCGCGTCGAGGTGCCCCCGGCAGTTCAGCACCCGCGCCTCGGGGTGCTTGAGCCGCATGCCGCGCTCGGTCCATAGCCACTCGCCGATCGCCGCCCGCCACGCGCGCAGGTCGGCGCGGCGGTCGCCAAAGGCGAATTGATCATCGACGTACCGGGCCCAGCCAGGCACCTTCAGCGCGCGCTTGACGAAGTGGTCGAGCCCGCTCAGGTAGACATGCGTCACCAGATACTGGCTGGTCGACGCGCCGATCGGCAGCCCGCGGCCGGGTGGCGGCCAGTCATCGTTCAACCGCGCGTGGCGGCGCACTTCGGGCCGGGCGTAGAGCGGCGGTCCGTCGGCGAGCACCCTGTCGAGCACCGCCAGAAAGCGGCCATCGTCGATCCGGCGGCGCACGAGCCGGCCCAGGATGCTCAAGTCGACCGAAGGGAAGCAGGCGCGGATGTCGAGATGAACCACGAAGCGATGCCTTCGCAGCAGGTGCTGAAGCCACAGTACGGCGCGATGGGTGCCGTATCCCTTGCGGCAGGCGAAGTCTTCGCGCAT
>JAGQJJ010001288.1 GCA_020430675.1 Myxococcales bacterium | reverse complement strand
CCTGCGACCCCAACTGACCCGCCAATGACCCGACAGTGACCGCGCTGCTCGCCCTGGCTCTGCTCGCGCCGCCCGCGGTGGCCATCGAGGGCGTGCCCTACGTCGAGCAGGGCCGCAGCCCGTGGTGCGCCGCGGCGGTGATGGCCATGCTCGCCGGCCACCAGGGCGCGCCGATCGCCCTCCCTGAGTTGGTCCGCGCGGTGCCGGTTGAAGCCGATGGCATCTCCTGGCCCGCCCTGGCCGACGCGCTCGCCGAGCGGGGCCTGACGACCTTCATCGTCGTCGCCGACGAAGCCGCCCTGCGCGCCACGCTGGCCGCCGGTCTGCCCGTCGCGGTCGCCGAGCGCGTGGGCGTGGCCAAACACGCGATCGTCGTCACCGGCTACGACGCCGCCGGCTACGCGGTGCTCGACCCCGCCGCGCCCGGCCGCCGCCGGCTGGCCCCTGACGAGTTGCGCGCAAATTGGGCGGGCGGACAGATGATCGTCGTCGCGCAAAAACCACCCGCCGCGCTGCCCACCGCCGACTGGAAGCGTCAAACCAGCCGATTCCGCGCCCTCGAATGGGGCCTTCGCGCCGAACGCACCGGGCGCCACGACGCGCAGACCCTGGCGCTCTACGACCTCGCCGTCGCCGAAGACCCCAACGTCGCAGAACTACAGAATAATCGCGCCCTCACCCTGGCCGCGCTCAACCGCCGCGAAGAGGCCTGCGCCGCTTTTGCCCGCGCCGCCGCCCTGGCGCCCGACTGGCCGGTGCCTCGTCAGAACCGGGCCGCGCTGAAGTGCCTTTGATCAGGGCCCGCCCGACGGCGCGGGCGGCGCCGCTTCGGGGGGGGGTGCAGGCGCCGGCACCGCGCCCGCCAGCCGGGCCTGGGCCTCGGCGATGCGCTTCGCTTCTTCCGGCCGCCCCGCCGCCACCGCGAGATACTCACCAAAAGCCGCCCGCGCCTCGCGCTCGCGCTTCAGGTCGAGCAGCACCAGCGCCCGCTGCCACGCGATCTCGGGAA
>JAGQJJ010001287.1 GCA_020430675.1 Myxococcales bacterium | reverse complement strand
GGCGGCGCGGTTGCCGAGGGATCCGGCGGCGGCCGCGCTCAGACCGCGCAGGCCCAGGCTGGCCACCCGGCGCGCGAGGGGCGAGGCGGCGTGCTCGGGCTTTGACGCGGCTTTGGGGCGCGCCGCGGCGGGCGCGACAGCAGCGGCATGACTCGGGGCGGGCATGGGCGGACCTCCTCAGCGCTGCCCCGAGGAGACCGCCTTCGCCAGCAGACTTGCACCCCCCGTTTGGGGGATCAGGCGCGACGCATTGCCGGCACGTCGGGCAGGCCGCTGCCGCTGGTGTCGACGCCCAGCGATTGCAGGATGCCGGCGTACAGGTCGCGCTCTTCCATGTTGCGGGCGCGGTCGGGCGTGCCATCCGATGGGTTGAAGCCATAGGTATGGCCCGTGTCTTCATCGACGCCGCCGAGCACTCGGTTGCCCTGCACCAGCGGCGAGATGAGCAGCACGCCATTGTTCAGGTCGTGGCCGGTGCCCCAGTCGTCGGCGTTGGCCGGGCGGCGCTTGTCGCGGCCGAAGTCGCTGGCGAAGTAGATCAGCGAGCGATCCCACAGGCTTTGGCCGTTGGCCCACTCTTCGCCCTTGAGCAGTTCGATGAGCCCCCCGGCGACCTCGTACATGCGATGCCACATCAAGGCTTGCACCGAGCGGTGGCCCTGATGGCTGAAATCGAATGCGATCGGGGGGTTGCGGATCGAGTCGGGCGGCAGGCCGCGCCGCAGGGCAACATCGTAGTCCTCGCCGCCATCGAAGACAAACGTGCTGCTGGGGCCGAGGGTGACGGTGACGCTGACGCGGTGCTTGAGCAGCAGGAAGGCCAGCGCCGCCTGGGCGTGCAGCGGGTCGCGGTCGTAGAACGGGAAGGCCGCCCGCACGCGCTCGGCGTCGGCGCCGGGCATCAGGCCGCTCGCCGCCAGCGGGAAGTTCTCGGTGTCGGGCATGAACATCAGCTTCGAGATGAGATCGCGCCGCTCGATCTCGGCCCGGCGCTCGCCGCGGATGGCTTG
>JAGQJJ010001286.1 GCA_020430675.1 Myxococcales bacterium | reverse complement strand
CTGCGATGTGTACTGCGACCGCTTCATGGACAACTGCCCCGGCTACTACGAGGACGCCGACAACTGCCACGCGTTCTGCGAGCTGTTCCCCCAGGACGGCGAGCCGAACGCCACCCAGGGCAACAACGTGCAGTGCCGCATCTACCACGGCAACCTGCCCGCCCTGGGGGATCCCGACCTGCACTGCCCCCACGGCAGCCTGACGGGCGGCGACGTCTGCGGCAGCTACTGCGAGGTCTACTGCGACATGGTCGAGCGGAACTGCGACGCGCAGGCGGTCTTCCCGGATCGCTACTCGTGCATGGCGAGCTGCGAGGCCTTCCCGACCGATGGCGACCCGGTGGCGACCGCCGGCAACTCGGTGCAGTGCCGCATCTACCACGGCGGCTACCCGGCCTCGCAGGATCCGGCCCTGCACTGCCCGCATACCAGCACCGGCGGCGGCGGCGTCTGCGGCTCGCATTGCGAGGGCTACTGCGCGCAGATGATGGCGCACTGCCCGGCGACCTACGGCGACATGGCCCAGTGCCTCACGCTCTGCGAGGCCATCCCCGCCGATGGCATGTGGAATGACACCGCGGGCAACAGCTTGCAGTGCCGCACCTACCACGCGAGCTTCCCCGCGGCCGGCGAGCCGATGACCCACTGCCCGCACGCGGGGCTGACGGGCGGCAACGTCTGCGGCGATTACTGCGAGGTGTACTGCGATTACATCGAGGACAACTGCGCCGCGCAGGGCCAGTTCAACGATCGCGACGCCTGCATGACCGCCTGCGCCGACTATTCGACCGGCGGCCGCGACGGCGACACCTCCGGCGACTCGGTGCAGTGCCGCATCTACCACGCGAGCTATCCGGCCTCGCAGGATCCGGCGCTGCACTGCCCGCACGCCGGCCCCGATGGCGCGGGCGTCTGCGTGGGCGACTCGACCTGCGAGCGCTACTGCGACGCGATGCTGGCCAACTGCCCGACGGCCTATCCCGACGCGGACGCCTGCATGGCCGCGTGCGGGCTCT
>JAGQJJ010001285.1 GCA_020430675.1 Myxococcales bacterium | reverse complement strand
CAACGGCGCGTCGGTCGCCGGCAACGTGATCAACTCGACGTGGCCCTTGGTCCAGAGACGGCGGTACTCGGCGAGCAGGTCGCCATCGAGCCGCACGTACAGCGCCCGCGCCGCTTTGAGCCGGGTCGCGCGCTCGCCCGACGCCGCGCTCGCCTCATCCTCAAGCCACGCGCCAAACGCGGCGCAAAGCTCCGGATCGGCCCAATGTTCGAGCAGGGTCGGCGAGAGCGCCGCCGTGAAATGCGACGGCGCGCCGGCGGCGTCGAGCGCGCGCCAGCGGTCGAGCAGCGGCAGGCAGCCTTCGGCCATCATCGCAAAGAGGCGCAGCGCCGCCGGGCTGCCCGCGTCGGCAAAAAACGGCGCATGGTGGCGCACGATCAGCGGGCGGCTCACCAGGCACCCCCGAACGGCCCGGGGTCATCCAACCGCACCCGCTTCGGCGGCGCCGGCTCGACATCGCCCTCAAAGCGAATCGGCGCGTCGGCGGGCGGGGGACCGGGCAGCCGCACCGCCGTCGAGCGCGCGACGTGCGCAAACGCCTCATCGGTGGCCACGCCCAGCGCGGCCACCAGCCGCGCGCCCACCGGCAGCTTCACCGTCTGCTGGCCCAGCCACTCGCGCACCGGTTCGTCGCGCCGCGTCGGTCGCACGCCATCGTCGATGTAGAGCCGCAGCACCGGGCGGGCCCGGCTGCCGGCGAGCAGCGAGGACTGCGCGCGGGCGAAGCCGTCGGCGGTCAGCTCCCAGAAGACCAGCGCCGCGTCAGGGGCGAGGGGCAGGCTCACCACCCGGTCGCGACCGAGCGCCATCGGGCGGTCGTCGAGGTCGGGCAGCGCCGGCGTGCGGAAGGCGGCCGGCGCTTCGGGCGTGGGGTCGGGCGAAGACGGCGCGTCGGGCGCGGTCATCGGTGCCTCCAGGCGCGGGGCGATGCGGTCGGTCGTCGGTCGACCGGCCCTCCGCGCAAAATTGCGGTCACCCCACTAGCCCTGAAACCAGTGAGCTGAGAGCGGAAATCACCTGAAG
>JAGQJJ010001284.1 GCA_020430675.1 Myxococcales bacterium | reverse complement strand
TCGGAGCCGAGTTGCAAGCAACTCCTCGGTTCTAATGGCGCAACGGCCGTTGTCGTCCGCATCTGCGGCGTAGGCAAGCAGCACCAGTTGTTCTGGCGCTGGCAACGATTGGCACCACGCCCATTCCATGACCGCCTGGCTCAAGTGTTGACCCCCGCGTGTCGAAGTGGCTGTCGTCGAAGCGCGCATTTGCTCATTGCATCACCCGCCCGCGTGAGATGCCTTGCCCGGACGGGCTGCGTCCCTCCGTTTGTCGAGGCAGGCGGAGTGCGGTCTGTCGACTCGGGGGTGCGGCCAGCCGCCAAGCGCACGACGCTTGCCCTCGAACGAGCTGCAACAGACCCCGGCCGACCAGCGAAGTCCTGAAGCGTTCGAGACTGCGGGTCGACATCGACGGCAGCGCCAGACGTCTGGCGTGCAACTCCTGCGTCGTGAGATGGCAGACGCCATCGTCGTTGGCCTCTTCGGCATAGGCCAGGAGCACCACCATCTCTTTGGGGGGCACGGCTTGCTGCCAGGCCCACTGGCGCACGCGGTCGCTCAATGGATCACCCCTTGCCGCCAATGGCGTACTTGTCGTAGTGGAGCTTGGCGTCGCGACCATTCCGGCGGGCCGTGTCGGGCGCTCGGTGCACGGTCGGCGCGTGGGCACAGCGAAGCTGAGATGACCGCAGCGGGTGGGGGTCGTCCGCCCGGGAGTCGACGTTGAGCTGCCAGAAGCCACCATCTGGCGTCGGGACGAACGAGATCAGATCCCAGTCAATGAGTCGCCGCTTCAGCCCGTTGAGCGTGCGTGTCGTATGGCCGCGAAACCCATAGTCACGCTGCAGCGCGGCCATCGTCAGGGCGCTGCGTCCGTCGGCGTCGGCGTCGGTCGCATAGGCCAAAAGGATGAGATGTTCGGACGGGGGCAATGACTGTTGCCACGCCCACGCAAGGGCACGTTCGCTCATGCTGCGGTCTCCTGGTTGGTCTGGCCAAGTTGGGGATCACGAGAGATGTCATTGAACAGGCGTCGGACGAC
>JAGQJJ010000127.1 GCA_020430675.1 Myxococcales bacterium | reverse complement strand
CCCCCGCCACGCCCCACTGCACCAGCCGGCCGATGGGGGTGAGCCCCTTCTCCTCGGCGTAGCTGCTGGTGGCGATCACCAGGGCCGCCGCGCCGTCGCAGATGCCGCTGGCGTTGCCGGCGGTGACCACGCCGTCCTTCTTGAACACCGGGGGCAGCTTGGCCAGGCCGGCGACATCGCTCGTGGGGCGCGGGTGCTCGTCAACCGAGAAGACGACCGGGCCCTTGCGCGAGGGCAGGGTGAGCGGGGCGATCTCGTCGTCGAAGCGCCCGGCGTCAGCCGCGGCCTTCCACGCCTGCTGGCTGCGCAGCGCGTACTCGTCGCAGGCGGCGCGCGAGATGTTGTACTGCGCGGCGAGGTTCTCAGCGGTGATCGCCATGGGCAGGCCGGTATAGCTGTCGGTGAGCGCGCTCCACAGCGAGTCTTCGAGCGCCGGCTGCTGGCCGAAGCGCAGGCCCTTGCGCGCCCCGCGCACGACATGCGGCGCCTGGCTCATCGACTCGGTGCCGCCAACCAGCACCACCTCGGCGTCGCCGAGCAGAATCTCGCGGGCGCCGGCGGTGATGGCCTCGAAGCCCGAGCCGCAGAGCCGGTTGACCGTGACCGCGGGCACCCGGTCGGGCAGGCCGGCGCGCAGGCCGACGTGGCGGGCGAGGTAGATGGCGTCGGCCGAGGTCTGCAGCACGTTGCCGAAGACCACGTGGTCGACCGCATCGGCCGGCACGCCGCTCTGGGCCAGCGCCGCGTTTGCGGCGTGCACCGCGAGGTCGGTCGCGCTCTGGCTCTCCAGCGCGCCGTTGAAGGTGCCGAACGCCGTGCGGCGCGCGGCCAGGAAGACCAGCTCTCGGGGCAGCGTCTTGCTCATCGGGGCTCCTCATCGAGCGCGGCGCGTGCGCCACCGCGCGGAAGGGTGACTATACAGCAGTGCGCGGCGCCGTTGACCCCGTCGCGCTTGTCCGCGACGTCGCTGGCGGCGTTCCGTCGCTGCGCGACCGGCCTGCGCCCCGTCGGGTCGCGGGCTTGGCCGCTCGACGATGCTTTGGCATCGCCTCCGCTCTCGGCCTTGCCCGCGATGCCGCGTCCAGCGCGCTTTGGGAATCAACGGGCTTGCGCACCGCTGTCATTTCACCGCGCGCCGCGAGCGGGCTGACGCGGTGCGCGCCGCGATCAACCTGCTCGACCTGAGCAGCTACGCCGACCGCTTCCGCATGCTCTGCGCGTTGGCGGCGCAGCTCGCTGAACTCTGGCTCCTGACCGACGCCCTGCCCGACGCCCTGCGCGCCGAAGCGGCGGCCGCGCCCGGTTTGCGGGTGGTGGCGCTGGGCAATGACCGCTTCAAACGACGCGCGGCGCGCTGGCTCGACGACCGCGTGCGCACCGGCGCGCTCGACGTCGTGCACGACACCTTCGGCCACCTCGCCGGCTTCTTCCAGGCCCACGGCGCCGATCCGAAGCGTCGCTTCCGGCTGGTCAATACGCTCTACACCACCAACCGCGGTTGGTTCGACCGCGTGCGCCCGCGCGGCTTCGACCAGGGCCCCAGCTACCTCGCCCAGCGCGTGATCTGCCTGTGGCGCGACGCTCGCGTCTGCCCGATGGCCGACCGCACGCTGGTGCTCGGCCCCGGCCACGAGGCCGACGTGATGGCGCTTGGCGTGCCCCGCGAACGCATCGAGTGGCTGCCCTCCGAGCTGGACCTGACCCGCTTCACGCCCGGCGACGGCCCGCGCAGCGGCGCACCGCTGGTGCTGTTCACCGGCACCGTGTGGCGAAACAAAGGCATCGACCTGCTGCTCGACGTGCTGCCGTTGCTCCAGGCGCGCTGGCCGGGCCTGCAGGCCCATCTGGTGGGAAACGTCGTGCCGTGGGAGCGCGATTGGCTGGCCTCAGCCGCCGCAAAGAGTGGCCTCGGCGCCGCGCTGCATCTGCCGGGCAAGCTGCCCCGCGAGGCGCTGCTCGACCTGTACTGGCGGGCCGATGTCTTTGTGTTCCCGTCGCTCTTTGAGGGATCGCCCCGCAGCGTGCGCGAGGCCGTGGCCTGCGGTTGCCCGGCGGTGGTCTCCGACATCCCCGGCTGCCGCGGCATCGACCCGGACGGCGCGTTCCTGCGCTTTGCCCCGCCCGGCGATCGCCCGGCGTGGCTGGATGCGTTGACCGAGGCGCTTGAAGAGGCGCCCGAAGCCGCCGCCGCCCGGCGCGCGTGCGGCCTGGCCCATCTGCGCCAGCACCACACGCCCGCCGCGGTCGCCGCGCGGCTGGCCGATCTGTACCAGCGATTGCGGGCCGCGCCGCCCTGGCCCGCGACCCGCTGAAGGCTATTCGGCCTTCTCGACCTTGTGGTCGCTCTGAAGCTGATCGTTGATCAGGGCCTCGCCGACGATGGCGATCTGCTTGTCGTCGAACTCGCCCTCTTTCATGAAGCGCGGCACCTGGTAGTGCAGCACGCCTTTGTCGGCGGCGGCCTGCACGCTGCACTGCACGTCCACCGGGGCCTCGAACTCCACCGGGCCGTCGCCGAAGCCCATCTTCTTCGCGTGATAGGCGCATTTGGTGCCATCGAAGGCGACCACGCCGCGCGAGGCGCCCACGAAGTACGAATCGCCCACCTTGACGCCGCCGGTGCCGAGGCCGATATACAGCGTCTCGCCATCGCGGGCGTAGCCGTAATAGCTGGTCATGTCGCCCTCTTTGACCGCCAGCGAGCCCGGCATCGGCATCATCAGCTTGCCCAGCTTGGTCTCGCCGCCCGCGGTCGTGATGGTGACCTTGTCACCCTCCACCTGCCAGGTATCGGGCTCCTTCTGGCCAAACGACGACTTGACCTTCCACTTGCCCGCCAGCTTGCCCAGCTCGGCCGCCAAATCATACGTGCCCCAGATGGCATGCCCGGCGGGCTTGACCGGCTCGGCCGCCTTGGTCGGCGCCGCCGCCTTCTCGCCTTCGCCCGCCTTGGCCGCCTCACCCGCTTTGGCGCCTTCTGCCTTCGCGCCCGAAGCCGGCATCGCCGCTTCGTCCTTCTTGCAACCGCTCACCGCCAGCGCCAGCACCGCCAGCATCAACCATCCGCGCATGATGTTCCTCCCATGACTCCGCTTGGCGGCATGGCTCTAACCCACCGCCTGCCGCGGGGCAAGGGCAATGCTTGGCGGATCGAAGTTCAGGGGCGGTGCAGGGCGGCGACGTCGGCTTCGGGCAGCCAGGCGCCGGCGCCGTCGGGCAGGGTGACCTGGCGCCAGCCGCTGTCGGTGCCGCCGAGGCGCACCTTGACGCCGCCGAGCACGTCGGCGTTGGCGGGGTATTGCTCGCCTGGGCCCTGGTGGGCGCGCACGCGGTCGGGCAGCACGACGCCTTCGGTGGCGGTGTCGACGGCGGCGGCGCGCGCGATGAGCAGGCCGCCGGCGGCGAGCGCAAGCAGGCCGGCGATGACCGAAACAAAGGCAAACGCGGTGCGGCGGCCGGCGGCGCGAGCGGTGCGCATGAAGTGCAGCGCCAGGAACATCGCCAGCCAGCCGACGGCAAACAAGAGCCCCAACGTGCGCGGCGCGACCAGCGTCAGCAGGCCGATGCCCAGGTCGTCTTCGCCCGGCAGCACCGCGCGGCCCTCGCGGTTCTCGCGCAACGCCTTGGCGACGATGCCCTCGCGCACTTGCGCCAGGTTGAAGGCGGCGTCGGCGTCGTCGGGGTCGAGCAGCAGCGCCTGCTCCAAGGCGTGCACGGCCGGCCCGCCGCGCCCCGCGCGCGCTTCGGCGGTGCCCAGCGCGTACCAGACGTCGGCGGCGTCGGGGTGCTCGCCGACAACCTCGCGGAAGCCGGCCGCGGCGGCGGCGAAGTCGCCCTTCCAGAACGCCTGCCTGGCCGCCTCGACATCGGCGGCGCCGGCCGTCGCCGGCATCAGCGCGCCCAGGACCAGCAAGAGCCCGAGTGCGCGCCTCATGACAGGCTCCCCTCGATCGCCGTCACCGCGCGTTGCGCGCGGGCGCAGGCCTCGGCGAGCCCCGACGCCGCGTCGCTCATGGGCGCGAAGCGAGCGAAGTCGCAGGCGTCCAGCTCTTCGAGCAGCGGGCGAACTGCTGCTGCTGGCACGCCCAGCTCGCGCAGCGCGGCGCCGATCTGGTCGCGCGTCAAGCCGTTGAAGGGCCGGGCGAAGCGCGTCTCAAGATAGGTCAACAAGGCGCGGGCCACATCGCTGTAGCCACGCCGCGGGTCGTCGCGCAGCTTCGCCGCCCGTTCGAGCGCTTCGGCGGCTCTCTTCGCCGCGGTGCGGGCCGCGCGCGAGCCGGCGGTGGCCGCGCGACGGTCGCGCGCTCGCTCGGCGAGCCACAAGCCGATGAACAACAGCGGCGCGCCAAAGAGCGCGGCCCACAGCCAAAGGCCAGGGCCGCCTCCCGTCGCCGGTTCGAGGCTGATCTCGGGTCGCAGGTCATGCAGCGGGGGCGGGCCATCGGCGCCTTGCGCTTCGGGCGCGTCGGGGCCGGCCTCGGCGGTCGGCTCGCCCTGAACCAACACCGTCTGCGGCGTGCTCTCGGCGGTGCGATAGACGCCGCCGGTCGGATCGAAATAGGGCAGTGAAGTTGCGGGGATGATCAGCCGCCCGGCCTTGCGCGGCCGCAGCAGCCAGGTCTGCGTGCGCACGCCGACGATGCGGCCGCCGCGCCGGTCGGTGCGCACCTCGGCGGTCGAGGGGAACACGGTGAAGTCATCGGTCTTCGGCAGCTCGAGCTCGGGCACGTTCTGGATGAGCCCGTCGATGCGCGTCTCGATCGTCAGCGTGACGCCCTCATCGCCTTTGACGCGGTTGTGGTCGACCTTGGCCTTGAGCGAGGTCGAGCCCACCGCCGGGCCGCCGAAGCGCGCCGGCCGCGAGGCGGTCGGGAGCGCCTTGACCGTGATCGCCACCGGCTCGGCCTGCCGCTCGACGTTGGCGCTTCGACTGAAGCCCTGCACCATCGTCAGCGTGGCTTTGACCCCCGGCAGCATTTGCGCGCCGGCGCGCAGCGGGAAGAGGGTGTAATGCACCAGCTCCAGTCGCACGAAGCGCTGCTCGCCGAAGCGCACGCGCTCGCCGCGCGGCCGGTTGGTGCGCGGGTTCTCTTCGTTCCAGAAGCCGGTCAGGTCGATCTTGCCCGGGTCGACGTCGCGCAACTGCACGCTGTCGCGGGCATAGATGTACAGCCGTGCGTCGATCTGCTCGCCGAGCCAGACATCGGTTCGGTCGACCTCCCAGCGCAAGAACGCCAGCGGATCGGGCGCGGTGACCGCCGAGGCCGGATCGTCCGCGACATTGATCACCAACGGCTTCGAGCGGGTCTGCGCGCCGGTGCGGTCGGTCGCGGTGAAGGCGCCGATGCTCAACGTGCCGGCGTGGGTCGGCTCCAGCGTCAGCAGGATCTCGGTGGTGCGGTTGCCGCGAAACCCGTCGATGCGCTCGCTGCGGCTCTGGCCGATCACCGTCCAGTCATCGAGCGGCGGCGCCTCAAGCTGCGTATCGCCCTGGCGCATGCTGTTGGAGGCCACCTTGACGCGCACCTCGACCGTCTCACCAAGCCGCAGCGAGTCGCGGTCGGCGGTGACGTAGAGCGAGGTGTCCTGCGCTGCCGCGGGGCCGGCGCCGAACAGCGCCACGACCACCAACGCGAGCAGCGCCCGCGCGGTCATCAATAGTCCTCCATCTGGGGCGCGGCCCCCAGCTCGCGCAGCGCCTTCTCCAATTGCGGGTTGCGGTCGTGCTGGTCGAGCGCGTCGATCAGGCGATCCAGGTCCATCTCTTGTGGCTGCTGCGGTTCGGGCTCTTTCGGCTGCGGCTGATTCTGCTGGTTCTGGTCCTGGTTCTGCTGGTCCTGGTCCTGTTGGTCCTGATCCTGCTGGTCCTGGTCCTTCTGATCCTGGTTGTCACCGCCCCCGCCGTCGGGCGGGCCCACTTTGAGCGCGTACGTGTTCTCGCGGTCAGTCGTGGTGGCCACCCGCACCAGCATCGTCTGCGCTTCTTCGGCCTTGGCAATGTTGATCGCCAACCCGCCCTTGCCCGAGGTGGCCACCGCCAGCGCGTTCTCGCCCGCGGCGTCGAACAGCGCCGCTTCGAGGGGCGCGCGCTCGGGGTCGAAGGCGACCTGCACCTGCCGCGCTTCGTTGGCCGGCACCTCAATCTTGTACCAGTCGGCGTCGCCGGGGCAGGCCTTGAGGCCGCCCTGCTCGCCGTCTTGCAGCGCGTGCGCCGAAGCCGGGCCGTCGTTCTCTTCGAGTTGATCATCGACCGGGCAGGGCGGCACGACCTCGACCTTCAGGCCGTATTTGACCTCGGCGGTGCCCGGCCCGGCGATCTGCACGTGCCAGGTGCCGGTCGTGGGCACGCCGGTCACGCCGACCGTGGCCTTGCCGTCGACCAGCGGCGCCTCGCGAATCGGCGAGTCTTCATCGGGTCCGTACAGCCGCAGGGTGACCTCGCGCGCTTCGTCGTCCTCGTATTTGACCAGTTCGCCGGTCAGCGTCACGAACAAGATCGCGTCGCGCTCGGCTTCGAGCGAATACCAGTCCTCGTTGCCCGGGCAGAGCAGCCGGTTCTCCTTGGCCTGCTCGGGGTCGAAGGGCTTGGCGTCCTCGCGCCGGTCATCGGGCTCGTGGTCGTCCTCGCGCTTATGGCACGGGGGGTTGGCGCGATGCCACGCCAGCTCCAGGTTCCAGCGCGCGTCTTCGTCATCGGGGTCGATCTCGAGCACGCGGCCGAACTCGACCATCGCCGTGTCCCAGTCTTCCTTGGCGATGGCGACGAGGCCGCGGGCAAAGGCGATGCGGGCCCGCAGCGAGGCGGTCGGCCGCGCGGCCAGCGGCGGCGCTTCGCGGCCCTGCGCCACCGCGTCGGCGGCCAGCTTCGCGTCCAGCTCGGCCACGCGGCGATAGGCCTGGTCGAGCGCGCTCTTGGCGTCGTCGTGCTGCTGCAACGCCAGATGGGCCAGCCCGCGCGCCAGGTGCACCTCGGCGGCGTCGTCATCGACATCGGCCAGCGCGTCGAGCGCGCCCTGCGCCTCAGCGGTGCGCAGCTTGCCGCGCGCGCTCTCAACCGCGGAGTCATCGCACTGGAACGGGCCGAAGCCGACCAGAAACAGCGCGATGAGCGGCAGGCGGGCGTGTCTCATGCCTCTTCCTCGCGCCGTCGACGGCGGCGCTCGCCGATGAACAGCTCGATGAGCAGCAGCAGAATGGCCGGCAAGAGCGCGTACTGGAACTTCTCGCCGTATTTCTGCCGCATCGCGCCTTCGAGGGCGTCCTTTTGCATCGTGTCGAGCTCGGTGGCCAGCGCGTCGGCCACCTGCCGGCTGCCGTCGAAGTGGAACACCCGCGTCGCGTCGGGCCGCTCGGGATCGGCGGCGCGGGCCAGCTCTTCGAGCAGCGGCAGATTCAGCTTGCTGTAGATGGGTTTGCCCGATGAGTCCTTCTGGTAGCCGGCGTGCGTGCCGTCGGCGTTGATCAGCGGGATGGGCTCGCCGAGGCGCGTGCCGATGGCGACCGCGTAGATGCGCACGCCCGCCTCGCCGGCCGCCTTGGCCGCGGCTTTGGCCGCCTCGCCCTGATCCGCGGCCACATCCTCGCCGTCGGTGATGAGCAAGAGCACCCGGCTGCGGCTGCTGCGCTCGCCGCGGTCCTCTTCGCCGGTCAGCAGCGTGGTGCCCTGCTTGATCGCCATCGCCAGGTTGGTGCCGCCGACGGGCATCTGCATCGGGTCGAGGCTGTCGAGATAGAGCTTGATGGCGCCCTGGTCCGCGGTCAGCGGCGATTGCGTGAACGCCACGCCGGCAAAAGGCACCAGCGCCACGCGGTCGCCGGTCAGCCGCCCGAGCAGCCGCGCGAGTTGGTCGCGCGCCGCCTGAATGCGCGAGGGCTGCACGTCGCGGGCGAGCATCGACTTGCTGATGTCGAACACGATCGCGATGTCGATGCCGGTCTGCCGCAGCGTCTCGGGCCGGCGCCCGTACTGCGGGCGCAGCGCGGCGATGGTGACCAGCGCCAGCGACAGGCCGATGAGCAGCTGTTTGAAGATGCGGCGCTCGGGCGAGAACGTCGCCAACAACTGGCGCACCAGCGGCAGATGGCCGGCCCGGGCGAGCAGATGCTGGCGCATCAGGTGCCCGAAGATGAACAGCGCGACCGCGCCGATGGGCAGCGCGATCAGCCACCACCACTCGCCGTGGCCCCAGCGCATCAGGGGAACCTCCGCAGCCAGGTCTGGCTCAACAGCACTTCGAGCAGCAGAAGCAGCAGCCCGGGCAGCAGGAACCAGTGGAAGACCTCGGTGCGCTCGGCCGCGGCGTAGTCGACCAGCCGCGTCTTCTCGAACTCGTCGAGAATGTCGTGGAAGTCCTTGGCCAGCTTGTCTTTATCGGTCGAGCGATAGAAGCGCGCCCCGGTCTCGGTGGCGATCTCTTCGAGCAGCGCCGGGTTCACCGGGTTGTCGGTCTTCTGGTAGATGCGCTGGCCGGTGAACAGATCGGTCATCTGCGTCGGCTGGCGCGACTGGTCTTCGGTGCCGACCAGAATCGTGAACACCTTGATGCCGCGCTCGGCCGCCTCACGG